>DATEZQ010000012.1 GCA_035583355.1 Candidatus Paceibacterota bacterium
GCTCCGAGAAACACTCAATGATTACGTATGGGCGCTCCGTAGCGCGAAGGGCTACCAGCGTGTCGCTATTCCCCACATCACGAAATCTGACCTCTACAAGACTTCAGGCCACTGGGCAAAGTACTCCGATGATCTTTTCAAGATCAATACTCGAGAGGGACACACCTACTGCATGAAGCCGATGAATTGTCCGCATCACACACAGATTTTTGACTGTGAGCCAAGAAGTTACCGTGACATGCCACAGCGCTATGCGGAAACGACAATGGTCTATCGCGATGAGCAATCTGGTGAAGTCTCTGGTCTTACCCGCGTGCTCTCAATCACTCAAGATGACGCGCACGTATTCTGCAGAGAGAATCAACTCAAGGAGGAGGTGAACAATATTTGGGACATCATCATGACGTTCTATGGCACCTTTGGCTTTAAGCTTGTCCCCCGATTCTCGAGGCGAGACCTCTCAACTCCTGAGAAATATATGGGTAGCAGCGAAACATGGGATCGTGCTGAAGCTGCAATAGAAAATATACTTGGGGAACAAAAAGTAGAGTGGATTGATGGTGAAGGAGAAGCGGCGTTCTATGGACCAAAGATTGACTTCATGGCAAAAGATTCCATCGGCCGCACTCACCAAGTAGCTACGATTCAGATTGACTTCGTGCAGCCAACGAACTTCGGGCTGGTATGTACAAATGAGAAAGGCGAAAAGGAACCAATTGTGATGATTCACTGCGCAATCATGGGATCACTTGAGCGCTTCCTCGCAGTTTACATTGAGCACTCGGCAGCAAACTTCCCTCTTTGGCTTGCTCCACACCAGATAGCGATACTCCCGGTAAGCGAGAAGCACAAGGATGCTGCGGATCATCTCGTCAAAATTCTCCGCAGCCATGGCCTTCGCGTCCTCTCTGAGAACAGCGATGACTCATTAGGTAAGCGTATGCGTAAAGCAAAGACAGACAAAGTCCCTGCATGGATCGTCATCGGAGACAACGAGGTCACAACTGAGACTTTCGCCATCGAGTGGCGCGAGGGTGGCAAAGAACCTCACGTCAGCGAGAAAGAGCTTGTGTATATGCTCAAGGATCGCATTGCGCAAAAGAGCTAATACAAAAAAACAACAACACTATGGTGTTGTTGTTTTTTTTGAATGCAGATACTCGCGCACAACAGGGATGAATGAAATGAGAATGATTGCAACAACTATTGGATATAGATAACGTTCTGGGTTTGGAATGATGTTCCCCAAACCAAAGCCAAGCAGAAACATCGAGAGCGTCCAAGCGATTCCACCGATGATATTATAGGAAATGAAATCACGGTAGGGCATCTTCCCTACCCCCGCAACGATAGGAACGAAAGTGCGAATGAGCGGGAGAAATCGTGCCAAGACCAGCGCCTTCTTGCCATGCTTTAAGAAAAACTTCTGCGCCTCTAACGCATACTTTGGCTTGAAGAATCGAGACTCTGGCCTACTAAAAAGTGCAGGACCGACTTTCTTGCCAAACCAATACCCAACAGAATCGCCAAGTACTGCCGCGAGCGGAAGTGTAAGGATGAGCAACCAAAATGGGAGTACGCCTGTTGCTGCGAGTAGTCCAGCGGTAAAGAGTAAGCTATCACCAGGGAGGAAAAAACCAAAAAACAAACCTGACTCAGCAAAAACAATAGCAAGGATACCGAAAGTACCAACAGTTCCAATAAGCGCAAGAAGGTCAATATGCATAGGGATAATATACAGGGAAACCACGTGAGAGTAAACAGCAATTTGAAAATTTGAGAATATCAATGCATGTTCCAATGGACTATCCAGCCAACCTTCCCTGTCACTCCTTATTATCTCTTTTCCCCAGCTCCTCTTCCAACTTTTTTATTTTTGCCTTAAGTTCCGTCATGCGCAATTCTCTATTCACCATGAAAGTATTGAGCCGTTCCGCCTCCTCAGTTTTTGCTCTTAAATGCTCCGTGCGCTCAGCAATCCTTTCCTCAAGACCATGACGTAGTGTTTGTACATTACGTGCCATTGTATTCATTGCTTCACCGACGGTATCGAATTCATTATTTGCATCAGTACCTACCCACGTGTTACTTTCTCCACTTGCAATCTTCTTCGCATTCTCCTCAAGTAGATGCAAAGGGGTAAATATTTTCCTCTTAACCGTTATAACCTCAATAACAAACAGAAATGCGATAATAAATATGAGAAAACCAATAAAGGCATAGAGGGCGCGTAATTGATCATACAGCTTGGCAATTGGCTCTTCTACAACAATTGCCCATCCAGGCATGCGTACAATGGACCATGCACTAAGCATACCTACACCATCCTCTTCCAAATATGTACTAACAACATGCTTACGATCCAGAAAATTCTGCACTCCCTCGATTTGAGAGATTGTCGACGTGCTTTCAATATTTATTCCCCTGCGCAACAATACCGACCCAGCACTATCCACAATATACGCATCACCATCTGTGTAATCTGCAAGAATTTCCCAAAATGCGCTTACATCATACGAAACCGCAAGGACCCCCTCCACCTCACCCGTCTTTCCATAGACGGGAAAGTGAATAACTTGCAATGAGACACCCTCTTTCCATGGAATCGCTTTTTCGAAATGAATAGATGACGGGATTTTTGTCAAAATGAAATCTTCAGGTATATCAGAATTGATTGCGTTGATTTTCCAAATAGTTTCCAGCTCCTTATTCACAAATGCAACAGAGAGAATCGCAGGATCACTATTCATCAATGTATGGATAACTTCAAGACGCTCTGCATCTGGGGCTGTTCGCGCAAGGCGAGAAATAATACTCGCAACAGAAATGCTATGCTCGACTGCTTGTTCGACTCGTAGTGCAATACTATCTGCATGAGTCTGCGGAATTATTTTTGTAGACGCACTCGAGCGATCCTGCACAATATATGTAGCAGCAAGCAATAAGGTGATAACCGCAACGACAAAAATCCCAAATGGCAATCCAAGTTGGAACGACAGGAGTTTTCTTTCCCGTTTTGCAAACAGAGGAATTTTTTCGTCAGAAGATGTTTGCATTGCTCTAGAGATTATCTTGAATTAAACGCACAAATTCCCAATTCCCATTTGCATAGTTAAATATACTAATCATATTTAACTCGATATCACCACGCGTATCAAAATTTACAACCCCAAACGCAGAATCAAAATCCTTAATATTCCTAAATGACGCCAAAACCCCTGCACGTGTTCCGTCACTCTGTGCGATAGCTTGAAGGATAAGACGCATTGACTCGTATGCAGCAAGCGCATACGCATCAGGTTCTTCATGATACACGGTGGAATATAGTTGCAAAAACTGCGCAGCTTTTATATTTTTTTGATTTCGTGCCGCCACTCCAGGAGATGTCGTGTATACATTCCTATCGCCCTGCACTATCATCTTTTCAAAATCAGTGCCTCGAAATTCTGGACCCAGAAATACCCCAGTGTACCCTGCATCACGAAGACCAACGTACAAATCAGCCAGGCCCACCGTATCATCTGCACCTGCGTACACTGCATCAGGGTTCAGGGTCACAATATCCTTAATAAGCATTGGGGTTATACGTTCCACCTGAAATGCACCGCTCATAAGCACCTCGATACCAGTGTCCCGTACCTTTGATTCAAATAGTCTACTCGCACCTGCACCAAAGACGCCACCATCATTAAGTATGACGACAGATCTTATTCCGATACTGTGCAAGAAGAGTGCACCCGCAGGACCCTGCAATGCATCAGTTGGAGCTACTCTATAAAAGTGACGGTCACCCGTAGGATAAAACCTCATCGGCTCGCCTGCCGCATATCCTGGCTTTGTTAACCCAGGCCAAGTTACCGTACCTGATACCTGGAGCATACGAGCTCTATTCAATATTGGCATCGAGATTTTTGCTGCACCACTATTGAATGGTCCATAATATGCAACGACGTCAGTCCGCTTCGCAGCACTCACGGCATTTGCTTCCTCGAGATCTGCACTCCAAGAATCCCCAGCGCTATCATCAAGATCAAGTAGGCGCACGTTATATTCACCTGCCTTATTTTCGACTTCAGAGAGCGCAAGCTTGAGTGCCCGTATTTGCCCTTTTGCCTGACTCGCTGTGTGCGGAATCGAAGCAGCGACCGTCACTACCTTTTGTTCATCAGGTTGCATGACATAAAAAACACTCAGTATGATCAAAATCAATAAGCCAAGTACGAACACTCGTTTATAATTTATGGAATTTAACAACATAATCATTGGCTTAATTTTCCACTCACTTGTCTCTTAAGTTCGATAATGCGCAATTCTCGATTAATCATTAACTGGTTAAGTTTTTCCACTTCTTCAAAATGGGACCGCTCACGTGCAAGTCGCTCACGATCCTCCCTAATATCTCGTCCTATAACAACATAGAGCATGCCCCCAGCTCCGTCTTCCATACGTGAAAGTGACAAAGAAAGCGCCTGCTCATCTCCATTCTTATCAGTAAGCACAAAAGAACCTCGATATGATCCTTCCCCGGCAATCTGCGCATCAAACTCAGATGAAAACATTTTTGGCTGACGTTCGAGTGGTTCTAGGTGTAAGAACTCAAAAGTTTTCTTGCCCACAACTTCATCCCTTGAATAGCCGGTTAGTTGTTCCCAGAGTGTATTCACGAAGATAAAACGATGGCTCGCTGAATCAATGAGTGCAACAAGCATATCTGCTCGCTCGATGACCAAGCGAAATTTCTTTGCATCAAAGAGAGCATCGAGCAATGCGCGCGTTCGTTCCTCTATCTGTTTTTCGCGTTGCTCGGCAATAGTAAGGTTTTCACTTGCTTTTTGTTTTAACTCATTAATGAGTCGCATTTTAATCAAAAATGACCCGGAGAGCAGCACTAACTGCGAAAACCAAAACACGTCGGAATCTGAGAGTGGGTATTTATTTTCATATAATGCGCCTTTTCCTGTATCATATCCTGCAATGATATAGAGCCGATCATCACCGTCTGGCGTATACCCAATAAGAAACCGCGAAAGCCCAAAAATCATCTTTTCTGTCTCGAGAGGTGAAACCTGCACGAGCATTGCGGCATCAGTTTCACTACTCGCTACCCAGAATTCACTAAACTTCTTTTTTACCATCTCAGACTCCTTGAGATAGCTTGCTATTTCATCAAATGAAAATCCACTTTGCGCAATAAGCGAAACCGCTGCCCCTACTCGTAAAACACATACCTTCTGAAAATGCATCTCACGTACAAGGTATTCAGTAAAATCGAGTAATGCATTTGCACCCTCATTAACACGGGAAAAGAGCAGCGCAATTCCATGCGAAGCCTGATAGCGACTCATCAGAAGTTCCATCGCCACCAGTTTCTGATCGAGTTCACGTCCACGCTGAACAAGCACATTGGCATGTGCAATTGCCTCTTCCTGAGATTGTGGATGCTCATCGGACATGATCACTCAATATACATACTCGCAATTGCTCCCGTCCAATTATGGAACGCGGCCTTGCCTCCAACTGAGGCAAGCTCGCCATATACATATGCCCCAAACCAAGGCGTATCCTGCGGAAAGGCATCAATCGTAGCGCGTACCTCAGAGAATGCGACATCTTTTCCAACCTGATCGGCACTACGCCCCACACAATCAGCATGAAACACCACAAGTGGCTGTATACCCTTGCGCATCGCAACAAGTTCTTTTGCTGCACTATCTGCACGATCGATGATACGCTCTCCATTACGTTGACACACATATATTTTTGTCCCTGTAGGCCACGCCGCTGCCATAATGATTGAACCATCATCAAGTGAAGTAAGCGGAACACGAAGTTCCATGCGCTCACCCCCAACGACTTCCTCAGGTACGCGCACTCCAAGACAAACCCCCGCAGCCATCGCTGCGCTTATTTGCTTTTGCTCAGCACCATAAAGCTCGGTAAATAAATGCATTGCTGGTTTATTATCAATTTCGTAGATACGCGCACCATCCGCCTTAGTCACCTCATGTACTGCACCAAGCTCCTGACTTCCATGACTTGAGGTAACCGCTATGTTAATTTTTCCTGAAAAAAGTACACCCACTGCTGCATCTTCAAGCACTTCGTCATCATAAAATTGGTATGTATTTTTCCAAAGCAGAGGCTCTGATGCTGTGCCACCAAAAACTGGAGTAGCTGGAGGAAGTGCATGTTCTACTTCACGGAGCAATGAGTCAGGATCTGCTGCATGCAGTCCATCAAGAAATAGATACAATCCCTTTATGTCATTTTTACCACTTGCCTCGATCTGTGCAGCAAGTTCCCTCCCTGCAGCACCAGAACGCCCGATGAGTCCTTTAGCTACAAGAGGAGTCATGATGAAATCATCGCTCTTTATTGCACAGACACTCACACGATGAAATTCCGTGTCAGGTCCCTCGCGGGTAATAATACCCAAGGTTGAACCGCCAATCACTCTCACCCCTGGAACCATTGCTCGTATTGAGTGGATCAATGATGGAAAGTCAAACCCAAAAGTCGAATACACGAAAACAACATCAGGTGATAACCCCGAAAGTGCGTGTAACGCAATAGTCATCGCCTCTTTCCCCGCCTCAATTTCACTTGCCTCGTGTGATTGCCCAAGTCCAATTTTTGTACTCATAATATATCTTCTATTATATAGTATAGTATAGCAGATAATATTGCTGTAAACAGAAAAATGCACCACGGAGGTGCATTTCATGTGTTGCGGTTATACTATGGTTTTACCGTCTCAGTGTCCCCTGACCCCGTATCAGACTTATTCTGATTGCCAGCAATTACTGGACCTGCATTGACGATCTTATTGCGTGATGGACTATAGAGTATCGCGCGCTGCGTCTTTGGAAATATTAATACAATATCACCCTTCACGCTGCCGAGGAAAAATGCTTGCTGCTTCACCAGTGCTTCAGGATTATCAACCGTAGCAACCACAGGCTCGTCCCCTTGTGGAAGAATCATGTGCTTACCCACCTGAGCAAGATAATTTGAAACAAGTGCCTTCTGGTCCGCCTCTGACAACTTCTTATCGGGCGTGGATTTATTAAAAGTGGGGATGCCAAATTTCTGGTAATAGGCCCAACTTCCAAAACCCACAAGCACAAGAAGAAGCAAACCAGCTACTCGCTTCGAATTCATCCTCTTCTTCACTACAGGTACTTCTTCTACTAAATTCTCATCTTGATATTCTTGCATAGTATTACTTGCTAATTCGTATATTACTATAATAACATATATGATAGGCTATACCTAACCCTATGTGGATAACAGGTGCATAATCACAAAGATGAAATCTTAGAATAAATGGCCATCTAGCAACCTCATTCGCCCATTTTGTGCAATATGTTATACTCCTAGCATGCATCAAAAAGACGCCCTACGCATACTCATCTCAGGGAAAAATGTGTTCTTGACGGGCGCCGCTGGTTCCGGCAAAACGCACCTCTTGCGTGCGTTTTTGCGCTGGGCAGACAGTGAACTCAAAACCTGTGCAGTCACCGCATCAACGGGAATCGCAGCGACACACATGGGTGGCATGACGATACACGCATGGGCGGGCATTGGTATCTATGACTCACTTAATGACTCACAAGTAGAACGTATTGCCTACGACAAGAAGCTAAACAAACGCTTTAACGATACTGATATCCTCATTATTGATGAGATTTCGATGCTTCACTACTCACGTCTCGATATGGTTGATGCCATTTTACGCAAAGCGCGCAATGACCTCAGACCATTCGGAGGAATTCAAATTGTTTGCAGTGGAGACTTCTTCCAACTTCCCCCTATCGTCCGTGACGAGGTAGGTCTTCCTGCTCCTTTTGCATTCCGCGCGCTTAGCTGGCGTAATGCGGATTTTGCAGTTTGCTATCTTGCAGAACAGTTCAGGCAAACCGAAAGCATCATGACGCGTATCTTGAATGAGATTCGTGCAGGAGAAGTCAGTGATGACTCAAGAGAGGCACTCATGGAACGCATCGGCGTAAAGCACGCAAAAGGCGCGATTACGAAGTTGTACGCTCAGAACCTAGACGTTGACAAGATTAATGCGCATCATCTTGCAGAGATCGATGGAGAAATGCATGCATTTCCAATGTGGTCGACTGGTCCTTCGCACCTTGTCATTTCACTCAAGAAAAGCTGCCTTGCACCCGAAACACTTCATCTCAAAGTTGGAGCGCGTGTCATGTTTGTGCGTAATGATGTGATGGGTCGTTGGGTGAATGGAACCACAGGAATCATTGAATCCTTTGATGCCATGGGAGCACCCGTCGTACGCAAATCAGATGGCCGCGTCGTATCTCCGGAAGAAGAAACCTGGCTTATCGTCGATGGCGAAAAAACCCTCGCAACAATCACGCAGTATCCTCTACGCCTCGCATGGGCAATCACTATACACAAGAGCCAGGGGATGTCGCTTGATGCTGCCGAAATCGATCTCCGCAACGCCTTCGTAAAAGGGATGGGTTACGTAGCGCTCTCTCGCGTACGCACCATCGATGGTCTGTCACTTGTAGGTATCAACAATATGGCACTCGCCATTGATGAAGAAGTGCAACGCGTCGACCTTGAATTTCGTGAACTCTCAGACGACAACTGCGATGCAGCTGAGCTACTCACCTCCCCAACCGATGAAGAAATTGCGAAGCTCCTTGAGGGCGCTTCACGCAGAGAAGCACAGCAAAAAAGTGGCCTCCGCAGCGGGCAGCGCTCAGAAACAAAAGACCGCACCGAGCGAAAGACACGTAAAGTACGTGAGGAAAAACAACCAAAAGAAGAAAAGCAAAAAAGCAATTTGATTACACGTGATCTCTTGATGCAGAATAAAACCCCAAAGGAAATCGCGACACTGAGAGACCTTTCACCAGTCACGATCATCGAGCATATTGAGCAGTGCATTGCCGAAGGGCTTTCCGTCAACACCGCGCTCCTAGAGTCACTACTCCCCCCTGCGCGACTACTTGCAATTGCTTATGCTATCGACGCAGAAGGCGATGAGAAACTCGGCCCGATCAAGCAGGCACTCCCCGAGGATTATACTTGGGATGAGGTCAAATTGGGACGCTGTATAGTCCGTGCAAAGAAATAACACAGTACCTCGTACGGTGTTATTTTGTTATATAAACACCAAGCCAAGAGGCCTTGAATTTTCACTTCATTTGTGTTAGTATTCCCCAATGGTGCGCGGCATACAACCTAAAGTGAAATCTGAAGCGTTATATTATTTTGTAATTTCACCACAAGCCGCACTACTCCTCTATAAGCGCAATAGCCCTTATGCTCCGGTACCTTCAACGGAGATAGCACGAATATCCGAAATCTCAACTGACGACAAGGCACTTCTTGCTCATTTTGTGCATGGGCCAACCCTCGTCCACACACTTCCGAAACTTTTTCTTGGTCTTGAGCAAACACATCTTCCAATCGCATGTTCAGCATGGGATTTCCAGAAAGGAAATGTGCTCAAACTCTCTCAAAAAGAAAAACTTGATTGCGAACTTACCATGCGCAGAGTAGTGACTGCTCGCGGTTCTCAAGAGTCTTTTGCACTGAACTTGAAATCAGTCCCTGCGGCAACACATGGGGAGCGACCACTTTTCGTGCGTGGTGAATATGCACTCTTCTTTGGCGAACACACCCTATCACTGCATCAGTTCGCAGATCCACTCGCCACACTCCTTAGTCGTATTAGGCGTGCACCCTCTTTCCCTTTCAATGGCGGAGATAAATCAGTCCTTCTCCAAGTACCCGTCGAGGGCATCTTCTTGGGGCAACTTCAAAACCTTATCGACCAACTCAAGGAGCGCACAAATCTCACCCTTGACCCCGCGCTCGCGAAGCTTACTATTGCGCCTCCACCGAGCCTCACGCTTACTGCAATACACGACTCTGATCCAATCCTTGGGGAAAGACTTTCTATCACTCCACATCTTGACTGGGGACATGTGCGCGAGGATATTTCATCAACGTACTACCGTAGTACTGCTGGAGGCAAAGTACATATTGCGCGCAGGGCGGCTCATGCGCACTATATTTCTGAGCAAAACGGGAAGCTCATCCTTACACTTGTTGACTCTGCTCGTGCCGAACACTTCTATAAACTATTGTTCCTCAATGCGAAGGCGCTTGGACTCTCTGCTTCGCTTGAATGTCGCCTCTCTGGAGACAAGCGTATCGCGAGCTTCTTTAGAGACACATGGCCGAATGTACTTGCTTTTGCACATCAGCATGGACTTACCGTGACCCTCAACAACAATACGCTTTCTGACGAGCACGCACTTTTTCGTGCTGATTTTGCCGTAGAGATGGACACTGCAAGCGATGAACTCTCGTTCGATGTCGTCTGCTATATCGGTGACCAGCGTATTTCAATCGAAACATTGCGCTCCTTTGTCGAAAGTGGAAGTTCTCATCTCATGCTTGAAAATGGGACGACTGTCCAAATCGATAACAGCGGTGAACTCGCACGCTTCATTCGTATGCTTCGCTCGTTCAAGGCAAGAGAGGACTCTTTTGTCGGAAAACTTCATCATGCTCCGGAGCTCAAGTACATCATGACGTGTTCACCGCACTATAACAGTCGCTGCGCTGAAAGTTTCCAGAAATTCACCGAACAGGCAGAGCATGGCACGCCAATGAAACCTCCTGTTATACCTGCGCACCTCGAGCAGATCTTACGACCCTACCAAAAAGAGGGTATCGCATGGCTTGAGTTCCTCCGCACGTATCGTTTTGGTGGAATTCTCGCAGATGACATGGGACTCGGAAAAACACTTCAGGCACTTGCATTCCTCTCGGAACACCGCACGCCTGAAAAGCCTCATCTCGTCGTCTGTCCTAAGACGCTTATCTATAACTGGGCGTGTGAGGCGGCAAAGTTTACCCCACACCTCAAAGTAGTTACCATCGACGGCACGGCATCTGAGCGTGCGGAAGCGCAAGAGCTTTCACGTAAGGCAGATCTTGTCATCACAAGCTACTCCGCACTCCTTGCAGACAAAGAGTGGCACAGCAAAGCAACAACGATGTATGACTATGTTGTACTTGATGAGGCACAATTCATCAAGAATCATGCCTCAAAAACGGCAATGCTCGTCAAAAAGCTGAATGCTGAATATCGTCTTGCACTCACCGGAACCCCGCTCGAGAACAATGTCGTTGAAGTCTGGTCTATAATGGACTTCCTCATGCCCGGCTTCCTCGGACATCATAACGATTTCATTGATCGCTATGGCAAACCGATCATGCAGACCAATGATACGTATGCGCTGGAGCAGTTGCGTCGCAAGATCACCGTCTTCATGCTCCGCCGTACAAAGCAAGAAGTGCTCAAGGAGCTACCGCCAAAGATTGAGCAGCATGCGCCCGTAGCCCTCTCTCCCGATCAGCGTATTCTTTATGGTGAAATTCTCGCACAAGTGCGCAATAGCATAGAAACAACTGTAGCAACAAATGGCTTTGCGCGATCATATATCCACATCCTCTCTGGACTCATGAAACTCAGGCAGGTCTGCAACCACCCTGCACTCCTCCTTGAGGAAAATGATCCTGCACGGAAGGAAGCGACATCGTCAAAAATGGATCTTGCTATAGAACTCATCGAAGAGGCACTTGCGGGAAATACTGCAGGAGACGCACAGCCGCATAAAGTACTTGTCTTCAGTCAATTCACAGGCATGCTTGATCTCTTGGCAGCTGAACTCAAAACTCGCGGCATCACCTTCATTACACTTACTGGAAAGACACAGAATAGACAGGAGCTCGTGGAGAAGTTCAATGCGGACAAAGAGACCTGCGTCTTCCTAATTAGTACAAAGGCAGGCGGAACCGGACTGAATCTCGCAAGCGCGGACACCGTAATTGTCATCGACCCATGGTGGAACCCATCAGTCGAGCGTCAGGCAATCGACCGCGCACATCGCATCGGACAAACACGATCAGTGAATGTCTATCGTCTCATCACTACAGGGACAATCGAAGAAAAGATCCAAGCACTTCAATCGAAGAAGAAGGACCTTTTCGACGCTCTTGTAAATGAAACAGGCAGCACACTTTCGAAGCTCACCTGGGAAGATGTCCGCTCTCTCTTTGCTGAATAACACATACGCATTCGTGTATGTGTTATTTTTTGACTTTTGCTACTTGTATTGTAGTGTACATAAGGAACGATCATTCAAGGAGTTCTCATGGCCTCAGCCCCGTGTCAACGACTAGCCGTACAGATAGATCATTTTACGGCTCAAGGAGGCCGTAGTACACAGGAAGACCGAGTGTTCTTGCACCTCATTCAAGATGCTGCCGGAGAGCCGCTCGCATACTTCATTGCAATTCTTGACGGACATGGCGGAATAGAAACCGTTGATGCTCTCCTCGAGATGCTCCCCCACAGTATGCCAGCGTTTGAGTATGCACTACTCACCGGAAATGTCCCCATGACGCAGATCTTGGAAAACATGTGCGCAACGCTTTTTAGTGGAACCCAACAATTCGTTGCGGGAAGCACACTCACCTGTGCACTCATCGACGTACACACAAAGCGCATGTATGCCGCCAATCTCGGCGACTCAGTGCTCATGCTCGCGCGGCAAGGTCAGGTTTCCTTTGCCACGCATCCCCACAATGCGCGCATGCACAGTACCGATCGGCTCGAACTAATCGCTCGGGGTGCAGTCTGGGACGAAAAGGAAGGGTATATCTGCAATGGGCCGTACAGCATTCAATGCTCACGTGCGCTCGGTGACAAACTTATTCCCCAGCTCATACGCACACCCGACGTTTTTACGCTCAATCTCAAGCAAGGTGACACCATTATGTTCGCCACCGATGGTGTCATAACAACTAATGATGATGAATCCTATGTTGATGAACTCATCTATTTTTCAAAAATGCTCGAGGATGATGAGAAGTTAACGGCAGAAGAGCTCACCTATTTGGGCATGGAGATTCGTCGGGCTAGTGATAATGCCACGACGATACTCGTGCACATCAAGTGACACAAAGCACCCCCAAAGGGGTGCTTTTTTATCAGCCCTCATGCTACACTACCTGTATATGCATCTGAATCACAAACGATTACTACTCATCATCGGCCCAATCTTCATCCTTGTTGCGTCCCTGCTCGACCTCTTCCCACAGAGACTTGAACTACTAGTACCAAAAGTCCGAGAGGTGAAACTCAACACTACTTCCCAAAACAGCAATAGTACAAATACTGCAACAATCTACACCATTTTGCGCATCATTGATGGAGATACAATCACTGTTGGCATTAACGGTATCGAGACAAAAATACGCCTCATCGGAGTTAACGCACCAGAAAGCGTTGACCCGAGGCGTCCTCTCCAGTGCTATGGCAAAGAAGCAGCGGCGCACCTCAGTGCCCTCCTCGAACAAAGAAAGGTGACGCTTGTATTTGATGACAGCCAAGACCGCTATGACAAATATGGTCGCCTTCTCGCATATGTCTATCGTGATGACGGACTACTCATCAACAGCACAATGATCCGTGATGGGTATGCGTATGAGTACACATATATTACTCCATACGTTGAGCGGCAAAACTTTAAGCAGGCGGAGCGAGACGCAAGTAAGGCCCTTCTTGGCCTTTGGAGCCCGAAGACATGCTCTGGAAAATTGTAGTTTGCGTATATCAAAAAACGGGGTAACCCGTTTTTTATGAGAACGTCAGTGTATCACCTTCGAGAAAGAAACGTTTCTCGATTGACGCACCGGTACTGTCTGTAAATTGTATTGTTCCTATTCCCGCACTAACACTCATTGTATTTATCGTCACTTGTGGCCCCAAGAGGAGCATTGGACCAGGGAAGAATCTTCCATCTTCTGCACCAAAAAGAACACCTACATAACTCCTCGTACCAATAGCTTCATCAGTGAGATCGTAGGAACAGATCATATCATTATACGCATCGCTATTCACAGTACCGCGCACTGCGTGGTTGGTATATTGAAGTACCGCAGTGGTCGTATCATCATCCACGGGAAGCCCCGTAGCACCCGTTGCGCTTACCGTATAGCTCTTTCCATTTATGTCAAAAGTTGCGGTCTTGCATGCACTGAGCGCTTTTGCGAAACGCTGCGAAGTCTTTGAAAGTGCTTCGAGGGAGGTTTCAGTATTTCCCTGCTGTGCAAAATATATCACTGCAAGTGCACCAAGTGCGATAATGATTGCAATGTAGAGATAAAGGTTCTTTGTAAAACTTGAGATATTATTATCTGGTCCTTCCATATCATAAGTATAGCATATGGGAAAGGTGTAAATAAAACAGCAATGCTCTTGCATTGCTGTTTTATTTACTTAAGTGTCTTTATATACTCCTCAACCTTTGCCGAAAGTGACGCATCGAGCGTTGCTGCCTTACGCAGCATCGCAACCCCCTCCTGCTTCCTTCCTGCTTTCATGAGCGCATCTGCGTATACAAGATAATTCTGAGAACTTAATTTGCCTGCAGCATCAAGCCCCGCGAATATGGAAATCATCTCACTCGCTGCACCCACCTTGCTATATGCATAGGCGAGGCGCTCATCAACCAATGCTGGGTCACCAGCCAGAGGAGTAAGCAATTCCTTTGCAAGTGCCTGCTTTCCAGAGAGGATAAGCATTGCTGCATATGCGACCGTAGCCTTACTATTGTCAGGCATAAGTTCATGTGCCTTTTCGGCCAATTGCAGTGCACCAGGAACATCAGAGTTCGATAAGCGCATATTCACCGAATCAAGGTACAAGCTTCCGCGTGTTGGAGACAATTCGAGTGCACGGGCAAGAATCTCTTCTGCGTGCTTTATATTCCCCGTATTCGCGTAGAACATAATAGCGAATGTGTGCATACGCAAATTAGTTGGATTTCGCGCAAGTTCACCTTCGATTTCCTTCTGTGCCATCTCAAAATATTCTTTCTTGAGCGTATCAGGGACGTTTTTTTGCTGCATTGCCTGAAGCGCCTGCTGCACCAACTGCTCGCGTGCTTCACTCTTACCTATTTCTGCTTGGTCTAGCGCATCAAGCAAACGGATCTTCTGCTTACCGTTCTCAACATAGGTTGCATTCCCATCGCCGCGAATCGCCTTAAGCAAATCGTGATTTGCATTGATATCACGAATGTTCACGAAATACATGACGGCAGAAAGCAAAACGATAAGCACACTCCCTACAATGAAGAGGTCCCCGCCCTCGAGAAGCGTCGTACCCTTCTTCTTTTGTTCCAATACAACAGGAGGAATGACGCGCGCATGCATCCAGCCTAAGAGTGCAAAGAAGAACATATACGAAACGAGGTTGTCGAACACGAACACATTGTGGATGAAATATGCAGCAACCATTCCCGTAACGACAGATTTCTCTGCGAGAGAAAATACCTCGCCCTTCTTGTAGAACCAAAGGTAATAGATGATACCCACATAGAGTGACAGGTACGCAAGGAGTCCGACGGCCCCAGCCGCCACCAACCAATCGAAGAACACATCATGTGAACGGTCATACCAAGGCTCGTAATGATACATCTGAGGATCGTAGTACTTCGCGAAAACATAGATGAAATTCTCCTGTCCCCAACCGAATACGGGTCGCTCCTTCCATCCTTCGTAGGACATCTTCCAGATGGTGATACGCGAATTTGTTGTCGTATCTGAGGCTGAGATTTGCGCAAGTCGATTGAGTGAAGGATAATTCTTGATCCACTCCGCATGACGATTTGCGACAAAGAGTCCTGTAAGCAGTACGCCTGCAAGCACTGCCCCCGCAGCATACTTACGGAATTGTGGTCGAGCCTTATCAAAGAGTGCAAAGCAAAGCGCAATAAGCCCAGCACCTGCGAACATGCCGAGCATTGAACCACGCGTCTGCGACTTAAATACCATGTACATATTTGCTAGTCCAAACACAGGATATGCATAGCGCCACCATGACTTCTTGTCCGTCTTTACCCAAAGCAGTACCGCAAGGAATACATTAAACACCGCATAGATACCCATATATGCAGCATTACCAAGTCCCGCATCGACACGACCCGCGCCGAAGTTATACGCCTCCTTACCATAAATTTGCGCAATTGCGCCAAAGAAAATGAAGATTGAGGAACCAAGCCATGTGTTTGCGAACCAGCCCCATAAGTGCTCAGAAGTAAGCACTGAGCCAGCAACAAGGAAATACAGGAAGAGGTGGACGTGGGTCACCAATCCTTCCATGCGCTCATAGTTTGACCAAATGCTCTTCTGGGGGTCAACTCCAGAAAAGTCTGCGATGGTGAGCGCAACGAGAAAGGCACCCGCCCCCGCAAGGATCCATGAGAAGCGAGGTCGAGCCTCCTTGTCGATGAACAAGAGAAGAGCCCACATTGCAGTGGCGACTTCTACTAAAATTCGAAAAGCGAAATTCTTTCCCGTGATAAATGGAAAGAACATGCTGTCAGAAACATAATTTGCTAAAAATGGCGTAACCAGTAAGCATACAAGTATGCCCCAGCGTAATGTCTTGCGTAAGTCCATGGGTATAACTATACCATGATGCAAATAAAACTCGACTTGACGCAGACTATAAGACTAGCGCAAATTTACACAGATCTAGGAGCTATTACAAATCCTTATAAAATACGCTTTCTCAACACAAAAACCGCATGTGCACATGCGGTTATATGCTAAAACTGGAAATAGATAAATGGTGACTTATCTGTGCGCACAAAGAGAACGATAAGGAGCACTATAGTCGCCATAACGAACCAGCGAAGGAAATATGCCCTTCGAGTATGTTCTGACATAAGTGCGATGATTCTTGCTTTCTTTTCAATCAGATACTCTATGAAAAAGAATGTGGCGATAAATGCGAGCAAGGCAAAGAACCTTGCCGGATTTTGACCCAGAAAAATAGTACTTTCTCTGAATGATGCATCATGGAACTGAGCGAAAACTTTATTCCATCCCGAAAATAGATGAGTGAGAATGTACCAAGCATCAGACATACTCTCGGCTCTAAAGAATATCCAAGTCACACAAATAAAGATAAACGTTCGTACTACACGAAATATATGGAATACGCCAGAGAATGAGCCCTTGAAAAATGACCCCGCAGATAATGCTGCGCCATTCAACCCTCCCCAGATGACATAAGTCCAATTCGCCCCATGCCACAAGCCGCTAAGCAGAAATGTCACCATGAAATTAAACACCCGACGGAATGCGGAAACCCTACTTCCCCCAAGAGGAATATAGACGTAATCTTTAAACCAAGTAGAGAGTGATATATGCCACCTCTTCCAGAACTCTGCAACAGATGCAGAAAAATATGGTTGCCTGAAATTCTCCATCAAATCAAAGCCCATGACTTTTGCTGCACCAATAGCAATATCGCCGTAGCCAGAAAAATCACAATAGATCTGAACAGCAAATAATACGGTTGCAATCATGAGGGAGATGCCCGGAAAACCATGCGGGCTACCATATACCTCCGTCACAAATGGTACGATATTATCCGCAATGACAATCTTCTTGAAGAACCCATACATCATGCGCTGTAAACCCAGCAATACACGCTGTAATTCAAAATACTTCTGCTCATGGAACTGATGCAACATATTCTGAGGTCGCTCAATCGGACCAGCCACAAGTTGAGGATAGAACATCACATAAAGGGCAAAAATGCCGAAATGCCGTTCTGCCTTCTGGGTTTTTCTATATACTTCGATAACGTAGCTCAAACTCTGAAATGTGTGGAAAGACAGTCCAATCGGTAAAATCAGCGAGAGTGCCCCAAAAGAATAATTCCAATCGAGATAATGCGCCACTGCAGCAACATTCGCATTGAAAAAATTGAAATACTTGAAAACAAACAATATAGAAATGTTTGAGATGATACTCAAGATCAGATACAACCGCCTACGTTCGGGTGCAGACTCCTCAATAAGAATGCCGAGGAAATAATCGAGTGTGATAGTAAAGGCAAGTATGAATATGAATTTTGGAACAAAGAACATGTAGAACAAACAACTCGCCACAAGCAACAAGAACCACCTCGCGCGATGAGGTAGCAGAAAAAATAACAGGGTGACGATAGGGAAAAAGAGAAATGCAAATATGAGCGAATTGAATAACATATTACTTTGCGCAAGGTATTCGTAATGCCCCCGCACGGAGAGTGAGTTGGGACTTCAATAATGAAGACATGAGTCGATGACCTTCTTGCTCGAGGTGGATTCCGTCAGTGAGCGTAATCGCAGTAGAAGTTGCAGACGCTGCGTCACGCAATTCCTTTCCGAAATACGCAGTAGTAATCTTATGCTCATTAAGGAAAGCAAGCAGGTGTGCAATCACCGGCATGTCAGCACCCTGCTGTGGCCCCATAAAACTATCCCTTGAAGGATGTGCAACAACAAGGAGCTTCGCACCATTCTTCTCAACGCTCTTTTGCAGCCCGAGAAGGCTCTCATCACCTGCTTTAAAATATGCCTGCGGGTACGATGCACCATCCTCCATGAAGCTCGTACCCTTAGTATCAGCAGCAATAAGCCCACGAAGGCTTCGCAGTTTTTGTGCAATCCCTGTTTCAATGCGAACACGGTTCATAAAACTCGAAGTATTCAATATATCCCGCATCCGTAACAAGAAATTCTCATTGCTTTTAGACTTTGCACTTTCCCCCTCAAAAAAGACTGATTCAACCTGAGCATCTTTATAGTCATCGTAACCTCGTGTCCCTGTATTGAAGAAAAGAATCACAAGATTTGGGTTGTAATGGGAGGCGATTTGCTCATACGCTAAATACTCCTTATATGCGCCCATTCCACTTAGACCGAAATTTAAAACTTCGACTTTTTTCAAACAGCGTTTATGCTCATTAAGTGCTTGCTCAAGCAATGCAGCAAAAGTCTTATCCTCATCAACCTGGAGGCCTTCGACGATTGAGTCACCCAATATGGCGATCCGATAAGTTCCTTGTGGTGCAACGAGTTCCCTGTGAGGACCCATAAACCCAGCGTTGTTTATGCGCACAATAACGGGAGCGCGATCATCCAGCCAATAGTATCCGGAATATCCACCAAAATGAACGAGTGAGTGAGGAGATCCATCAGCAAGACGCGTAAGCACAAAAGCCTCGTAGAGTTGAGTACCAATTTCAAAATATGCAAAAGTTACCACCAGTACACCAAGCAGAAAGGCTGCAAGGAGTAATTGCTTTCGAAGTCGCATTCAAAATATATAGCATATAGATGGAAGCATAACAAGGAATGACAAGGTAGCGCAGAAAGGAACGCTCGAGACAACCTTCCTGGGCAGCAAAAATTGATCAATTGACAATACAAAAACCGAAGCGTGAAGCAACCAAACGAAGCCCTGTAGTGTTATACTAAACACATGATTCCTAAGACGATTCACTATTGTTGGTTTGGTGGAAAACCAAAGCCTGAGCTCGTACAGCGCTGTATCGCAAGCTGGGAGAAATTCTGCCCCGACTTCACAATCAAAGAGTGGAATGAGGAGAACTTCGACGTCAAAGCAAATGCATTTACTGCACTCATGCATAAGCAAGGTCACTGGGCTTTTGTCGCTGATTATGTGCGCCTCGCCGCACTCCTCAATGAAGGCGGTGTTTATCTTGATACGGACATGCTCCTCGTGCAGCCACTCGATAATTTACTCAGCAACAAGATATTTCTTGGAGAAGAAGAACCTGGGATGATTAATGTCGCTGCGATGGGCGCAGAACCACACCACCCCTTCATCAGAACATGTAAGGACTTCTATGACACACACATGACTGAGCGGATCACAATACCCAAGGTCGTCACGAATATCTACAATGGAATAGAGGACAAGAATGGCATTATTGTCCTTCCCCCTGCTGCTTTTTACCCATTCGGCCCTACAGAAATTCAGCATTACAAGGGACAACCACTAGGTTCCGAGACATACGGTGTTCATCTGTGGAATTACTCATGGGGACATCCGCTGAATAAATTCTTCAAGCAACTAGGCATACATACGATAGGAAAAAAAATAAGCGAGAAGCTCGGTATTAAGGAGGTGCTTAAGAAGCTCCTTGGATTCGTCTAGACATATGAAATTCAGCATCATCACACCAACATATAAGCGTGCAGAAAAATTGCAGAGAGCAATTGATTCTGTGCGTGCTCAGAAATATTCAGACTGGGAGATGATCATTATAAATGATACACCACACGCAGAAGGATATTCGAGCGTAGAGGAATTTGTTCGCAAAGACCACCGAATCACCTATATAGTGAACGAGCAAAACAGCGGTGTGAATTTCAGCCGCAATAGAGGCCTCCAGAATATCGCCCAAGATTCTGACTGGGTGATATTTCTTGATGATGATGACTATTTTACTCCCGATGCCCTTTCTGAGCTTGCAAGAATCATCTCCGAAAGGCCAGATGAAAACTGGATTGTAACCGGACGTGGTTATGTGAACGGCACGTCGCTAACGATTGCACCAAAAAACACTACGCACTATGACTATGCGAGAGACTATCTTATCTTTCGCAGATTCCAGGGCGACGCAACACACTGTATAAGGTCATCCGCCCTAAGATCAATCAACTTCTCTCATGAAGTCAAACAGGGTGACGAGTGGGTATTCTATTTTCAGCTAGGGCTAAAAAATGATATATATTACGATAAAATCATCACCACATTCAGCGACGGATACGACGAGCAATCTGGACTAAATAACCGTGTTCGCAAGACGAGCCAGCAGCTTAATACGCTAAAACTCATTTTCAAAGAAGCTAAACAACGAGGCTACAGCCACAAGCCGAGCTTTCTTGTATATTTTACGATGAGAATCATTCGTGCGTTCATCAAACGATAGAATACATATCATGCTTCAATATATAAAAGAAAAAAGGGAGCACATACGCCGAAGTACCATGCTCCAAAAATTTCTAAGAAATACAGGATGGATGCTCACCGGAAGAGTTGCAACGATGATCATCTCTTTTTTTGCAACACTATTCATCGCGCGACACCTTGGTCCGACCAACTACGGACAACTGAGCTTTGCAATAAGCATGAATGGACTCTTTGCCTTCATTGCGCCACTTGGGCTGGATCAAATCCTATTCAGGGAACTTGTGCGTACGCCCGAAAAGAAAAATGAACTTCTTGGGACAACACTTTTGCTTAAGCTTGCTGCAGGTACGCTTGCCGCCACCCTCTCGATCATCACCGCTTTTACTATAAAAGCAGAAGATATCACAAGGATTCTCATCGTCATACTTTCAGGCACTTTCATCTTCAATGCCTTTCTCATAATAAACTATGAATTTCTTTCACGTTCTGAGTCTAAATACCAATCGATTATCAGTATCGCAACTTCGGCCACACTCAATATATTGAAGATTCTCGCCATTCTTCTTTCCAAGGGAGTAATCTACCTTGCATTAATCCTGTTGCTTGAAGCAGTACTCAATGCAATCCTCTACGTATTCATCTATCAAACAAAGATAGAGGAAAATATTCAATCATGGACATGGAACAAGCAGCTTGCGAAATTGCTCGTACGCGACTCACTCCCTGTTGTCCTCCTCACTGCATTTGCGAATATTTACTCCCGTGTCGACCAAGTCATCATCAAATATATGCTTGATGTGACTCAGGTTGGTGTTTATGATGCAGCAGTGCGCGTTGCTGAACTATGGTCGTTCCTTCCCTCGATCATCATTACCGCACTCGTTCCATCAATTGTATCAAGCACAACCGAGGGGGGTATTACTTTCAAGAAGCGCATGCGACAAGGAATAGCACTATTAACAGTCATACCCTCCGCAATTGCTGCACTTGTAGGTTTTTTTGCTCCACTTATCGTTCATGTCTTGTATGGAAAAGGCTACGAGGGAAGTGTATCGATTCTTCAGATATACGTCTGGTCTGGAGTATTCACCTCACTTGGTCTATTCTTCTATCAATACCTCATTGCGATGAATCTACGGTTCATACTCATTTTCTCTTCTTTCGTACCCATGGTTCTCAATATCATCCTTAATATCCTATGGATTCCCCTTTACGGTATAAATGGTGCGGCATATGCGACACTTGTCTCCTATATGTTCCTCCCCGCATCCCTACTATTCTTTAAGAGCACTCGCAATATGATACTTGGGAGTTATCGTGCCGCCTAAGAATGAATTCTTTACAGCAAATACGAAACCTGTAATAATTAGCGGAATCAAAAACTTTCCAATTAACCCACACCTATGTACATTAGAAAGATAGTAAGGAGGATCACTTGGGTCCTACGAAGTTTGCCGAACATGCTTATGGCTGCAGCATTCGAAACCAAGAAGCATCCTTGGTTATATATATATGAGTATATGACGCTGTCTGCAGAACAGCGCTACGCACGCACTCATTTTTACATAAACAAATACTTCAAGATCACTTCAAACAAGACCGACCACATCCTAGAATGGGGCGACTTCAAGATCGCGCTACCGGACGATTTTTTCAGCAAAGAATCTTCGATGCTTTCGTTCTTGACGGTCTTTTTCGATATCATCTATCCCAACCAGGTACGCTTTCCGATTCCATTCATCGTTATCGAAGGAAGCTACGAGAAATTTGGTGTACGACTACAGGAAGATGACTACGTTGTCGATGCAGGAGCACACGTTGGCGTATTCTCCGTCGATGCATCACGAAAGATTGGACCACAAGGAAAAGTATTCTCATTCGAGCCAATCCCCGCGATTAACGCTATATTGAAAAACCAAACGAAATATACCGCAAGTGACAATATCATCGCGAATACAGAGGCTCTTGGTGCGAAAAAGGGTGCGACCACCTATCGTTTTTCAGACGAAAAGACTAGTAGCTCTGCAGAAAACTCCGAGGGTGAATCCATCGACGTAACCATAACCACACTTGATGATTATGTAAAAGAGCACAAGATAGAAAAGATCAATTTCATAAAAATGGATATTGAAGGTTCAGAAATCGCTGCACTCACTGGTGCCACAGAAACGATAAAAAGATTCAAGCCAAGGCTATCAATCTGTATCTATCATCGCCCTGGAGACCCTGAAGCGATAAAACGATTGATACTTGATATGAGACCAGACTATCAGCACGCAATGACAAAATGGAAAATTTACGCATGGTAAGCTCGCGCTGCAAATAGGAATAACATGAAAAAAGACCTAAAAAGTTACGAACGCCATAACGCACATTTTAACACGAGTGAAAATAATGACGAGAATACCCTCGCCATCATCAGGCGCTACGACGGCATGAAGCAATTTGAGCGTATGGGATTTGCTCTTGCACTCTCTCTTTCGAGTAGGGCGCCAAAGACCCATATAGATATCGGCTCTGGAAACGGCTGGCTTCTTCGAAAAATGTCACCATATTTCGAGACCACGATCGGAGTCGAACCTTCTTCGACAGCAATAGCACTTTGCAAACGTGTTCACGCACAACTGCAGAACATGCGACTGGTCAATGCTGATATGTGCGATGGGATCGACCAACTCCAAATATCAGAGCCGGTCTTTCTCACAACATCGGTCGTGCTCACGCATATCGAAGATTACTACATTGCCGCATTCTTGGAAAAAGTAAATGATCTTCCTGTCGGTTCCATACTCTGCTTTGCGGAACCATATGATACGAACCATCAGTGGGGGTACTGGCACGTACGAAGCAAAGATTGGTGGATTAAGAACCTACCGAACTGGCAACTGCAATTCCTTAATCTCGAGATAGACGGTTATGCACACACAATCTATGGAGTATGTGTAGGAAAGGACGAGGTACGCACACAGAAACTCATGTCACTCCCTCAGAAAGCGATTTGGAATCTGAGTGTGGTATACCATCAAGCAGCAAGGGTTTTTAGAAAACTCAAAACACTTGTGAAATAAAAGACGAGCACCGAATGGTGCTCGTTTGTTTTTTTATTTCGCATCCCAGACTTTCCAGGGTGCTCCGCCAGCCCAGAGCCGCTCAAGCTCCTGCTTGTCGCCGAGGGTGTCCATCGCCTTCCAGAAACCATCATGCGGGTAAGAAACCAGCTGGCCGTCTCGCGCAAGCGCGTCGAGTGGCCCCCGCTCGAACATGACACTATCAGAATTCTGCAGATAATCGAAGACTGCCGGCTCGCAGACGAAGAATCCGCCATTTACACGACTGCGATTATCTGTTTTTTCGCTGAAAGAGGCAATGATGTTATCGGCGCCAATATCAGGAACACCGTAGCGTCCTTCAGGCACGATGGTCGTCATGGTCACAAGTTTCCCGTGAGACTTGTGATGCGCGAGCAGCTCATGGATATTCACGTTCGCCACTCCGTCGCCATATGTAAGCATGAAGGGCTCGTTGCCCACATATTCACGAATACGCGCGATGCGTCCTGCGGTCATTGTATGGAGGCCAGTGTCGATGAGCGCAATCTTCCAAGGCTCGTGCGTCGTCGTATGGTATTCAATTGCATCACGCTCGAGATCGAGCGTGAAACTGTTCTGCAGCGACTTGTAGCGCAGAAACCAGTCCTTAATGTACTCACCCTTGTATCCAAGGCAGATCACGAATTCATGAATTTCGAAAAACGAATAGATCTTCATGATGTGCCAAAGGAGTGGCATGCCACCAATCTCCACCATTGGCTTCGGGCGAACCTGCGTCTCCTCGCTAATACGCGTCCCGAGACCACCCGCAAGAATCACAACTTTCATGGGAGCCTCCCGCTCTGATTTTCGAAGGAAAAGTATTCCTCGATCTGCGCAAGCGTGAACTCGCGCATATTGACGCTGCCATCATAGTACGCCTGGTACCACTTGATGGTTTGCTCTAAAGCACGTTCCACTTTCCACTGCGAAACCCAACCGAGATGAACGAATGCTTTCGTCACATCGAGTGCGAGACGACTGGTCTCGTGCTTCTCATGGTCGGGGACAACGCGAAGCTCTCCCACACCTGCACAAGCGATGAGTTTCCTCGTCACCTCACCCACAGAGACCCAAGCATCAACGCTCGGACCAAAGTTCCACGGACCTGAGCACTCCACCATTCCCTCTGCAAGTGACTTTCCAAGCTGCAAATAACCGGAGAGAGGTTCAAGCACATGCTCCCAGGGTCGAATCGCATCGGGGTTGCGGAGTGCAACCACCCCATCTCCAGTAAAAATGGCACGAATAATATCAGGAACAAGACGGTCTTCAGACCAGTCGCCACCCCCGATGACATTCCCCGCACGCGCGATCGCGACAAGCGTCGAATGTTCAATGCCATATTTTTCGGGATTGAAGTAGGAACGCAGATAGGACTGCGTCACGATATCTGCTGCAGCCTTACTCGCACTGTAGGGATCATATCCCCCAAGCGCATCAATCTCTCGATAGGGATGGACCCACTCTCGGTTCTCATACACCTTATCGGTAGTAACGACCACCGCAGAGCGCACCGTCTGAGTCTCTCGAATACTTTCGAGAACGTGCGTCGTGCCCATCACATTTGTCGAGATAGTCAGCAATGGCTCACGATAACTCCTGCGAACCAGGGGTTGCGCCGCGAGATGAAATACGATCTCTGGTTGTGATTCGATCATGACCTCTCGAAGCGCGCCCCTGTCGCGCACATCGACAACGAAGTTGCGCAATGCCGACCGGAGTTCAAATGCGTCAAAGAGATTCGGCCCACTAGGTGGCGCGAGTGCGACACCAGTGACCTCGGCACCCCAAGAGGAAAGCAGTAGCGCAAGCCAGCCACCCTTAAAACCGGTATGGCCAGTGATGAGCACCCTCTTACCTCGATAGAACTCTGCGAGCGAATGACGATACATGAATACCTCCCTAATGAACAGAACTTATCGAATACTGCATCAAAAGCAGTAGCGAGTCAATCTAGAAAATATAACCACACATGAGCAACTTTTGTCCCAATCCTTGTGTTTTACAATTAGATAATATGTGGTAGTGTTTGGCCAGTTCTTTCTTTTACACAAGGAGCAGTATATGCGCGTCCCCTACGCTTTTTCATTCCACGGCCAAGAAGAGATCGACGCAGTTGTGAATGTCCTCAAGACAGGTACGGCCGTCGGCAAAGCCACCAAAGCTTTCGAGGCTGATGTGGCCGTTCGTTTCGGCAAAGCTCATGGCATCATGGTGAATTCCGGTTCGTCCGCGAATCTCCTTGCCATGGAACTCCTCAACCTCCGGCCTGGCGACGAGGTCATCACACCTCTCCTCACCTTCAGTACGGTCGTGGCGCCCATCATCCAGAAGGGCCTTACCCCAGTATTCGTCGATGTCGAAGAGGGCACCTACGTTGTCGACCCCAAGCGGGTTGAGGCGGCGATTTCGCCCAAGACCAAGGCGCTCATGATCCCCTCGCTGCTCGGCAACATCCCGAATCTCCGTGAGCTGCGCGACATCGCGCATCTCCATGACCTCGCCCTCATCGAGGATTCCTGCGACACGCTCGGCGGAATGTTCGAGGGCGAACCGACTGGATCTTACTCGGACATCACCACCACAAGCTTCTACGGCTCCCACATCATCAATGGTGCGGGCGGTGGTGGTATGATCATGGTCCACGACAAAAAACTCGCGGAACGCCTCTTGGTGCTCCGTGGCTGGGGCCGCCAATCTTCGCTCTTCGGCGAAGGTATGGAATCCGAGCGCCCCGAGAACCGCTTTAATGTGGAGCTCGAGGGTATCGCGTACGATCGCAAGTTCGTTTTCTCGGAAATGGGATACAATTTCCTACCGCTCGAGATCTCGGCAGCCTTCGGTCTCGAACAGCTCAAGCGTCTTCCGGGATTCATGGATACACGCAGAGAGTCCTTCGCTGACCTCCTGGAATTCTTCGGTCAGTACGAACACCTGTTCACGCTACCGAAGCAGACCAAGGGCGCAGATGCGATCTGGCTCGCCTTCCCGATCACCATCAAGGAAGGAGCGCCATTCACACGACTCCAGCTCGCGACCTATCTCGAAGAGTGCGACATCCAGACGAGGCCCATCTTCACGGGCAACATCCTGAAACAGCCAGGCTTCAAGGATATTCCTCACCGCCTCGCCGAATCGGACTACCCCGTGACGAATCAGATTATGCGTAGTGGCCTCGTGCTTGCCGCGCATCAGGGCCTCACGAAGGAACAACTTTCGTATATGAAAAACTGCATCTCTGAATTCATCGCGCGCAAGTCCTAATTTTTCTTGCAACGCAAAGACCCGCAACACGCGGGTCTTTTTTTACAAAAACGGTAGCCTTGCCATATCGTAATCAAGTGTTATTGTGCTAACAGCACAGTACATTCACAGAAACAAGGAGCGCAATATGCGCATCGAAACGTTGCAAATTCCCAGCATTTTTCTCATCACCCCTCGCCTCCTGACCGACAATCGAGGAACGTTCGAGAAATCGTTCATCGCGAGTTTATTTAAGTCTCACGGCATGGATACAGAAATCCAGGAAGAATTTGCATCAACCTCCGAGAGCGGCGTCATCCGCGGAATGCACTTCCAATCGCCACCAATGGCGTGTGCAAAATATGTTTCCGTGACATCAGGAAGCATTCTCGACGTCGTACTCGACCTAAGGAGATCTGCATCAACGTACGGCACGCATATCACAATCTTGCTCAGTGCAGAAAATCACCAAATGCTTTATATCCCCCAGGGATTTGCTCATGGCTTTCTCGCCCTTGAAGACAAAACGGTCGTGCGTTATTTGCAGACGAGGGAGTTTTCACCCGACCACGACAAAGGGATTCACTTTGACTCCTTTGGTTGTGATTGGCAAGTAAGCAACCCCATCTTGTCGAATCGCGACAAGAGCCATCCCCCGCTTTCAGAGTTTGAAACTCCATTCAAGTAATTCAGGGAGGTCACATGAAAATTCTAGTCACCGGAGCAACGGGTTTCATTGGCAGTAATCTTGTCGAACGATGCATTGAAAATGGCGACGAAATCACTGCACTCATTCGCCCTACCACAAATACGACGAAACTCGACACTCGAGTGCGCACGCATAACTTCACGGGCGACATGTACTCAATCGAGGAACTCTTCGCAAAAAATTACTTCAACGGGGTGATTCACCTCGCGACGCATTTCCTAGCACAACATCGACCACAAGATATTACGCAACTCCTTGAGAGCAACATATCCTTCGGTACGAAGCTCTTGGATGTCGCCACGCGGCACGAAACGCCTTGGTTCATCAACACGAGTACGTTTGTGCAATACGCAGCAGACGGCACCTACGCCCCCATGAACCTGTATGCGGCGACAAAGCAAGCATTTGCGGATATTGTGCGCTACTACGCAGAAACCTCACCGACGACAATCATTGACATCACACTCTTTGACACGTTCGGGAAGGGCGATACCCGCAGAAAGCTCGCGAATATCCTCCTTGAGGCTGCACAGAAGAAAATGCCACTTGATATGTCTCCGGGCGAACAGATCCTCGACATCAGCCCCATCGAGAACATCATCGACGGATTCGAGAGGATGCTTGAGTTACTTTCAAGTCCAGCGCAGACCAATCTTCGAGGAAAGTCATTCGTGCTCTCGTCAGGGGAACAAATGACATTGCGTGACTTCGTGGCGCTCTTTGGTCGCATTTGTGGCCACCCCATCGATGCGCGATTTGGCGCCTTGAACTACCGTCCAAGAGAAATCATGCTTCCACTACAGCATGGACTTATTGTCCCAGGATGGGAGCCACGACTCACCCTTGAGGAAGCACTGACTTCCTTTATCGGTGTGCAGAAATAAACCACACATACGGCCCTTCACGGGCCGTTTTTCTTATGTTCCTTCATAAGGCAGCATGGGTGCGGAAACCCACACAGAATGCTATAATCGTCTGATGGAATCTCCAGAATCTCCAATCCTCACGGTAGTTTTTCCGGTATATAAAGATCATGATTTTCTTAGGAGAGCACTCACCGCACTCAAGCGACAAACGTTTAGATCTTTCAAAGTGGTCATCATCGACAATGCATCCCCAGTTGGATTCGATGCACTCAGAGAAGAGTTTAAAGCGGAATTTCCCGTTGAAATCACTCGGAACGAAACAAATATTGGTGCAATGCCGAATATGCTCAAAAGCATCACCTTCCCTGTTGATACAAAATACATACTCTCTCAACATGCCGACGACTTCCTGAAGTCGGATTATCTTGAACAAGCAATACTACTCCTCGAAAAAAACCCATCCATCTCATGGGTCACAACTGGACCAGAATGGGTTTCGAAAGATATCACATTCACTGAAAAAAGGATGGATAGTACTGAGTACATCACCTTCGATGCAGCTGAATTTGCGGAAGCAGTACTGAACTTCACTCCATTCATCTTTGGTGCGGTCATATATCGTAAGGAGCAGCGAATTTATGACTGGAAATTCAACCTCTACGATGTATTCTGTGATCGCTTCATGCTGGGGACCATTCTTGAACAGTTCAATGCTCATGGAGCTTTTTTCACAGGAAGGGGGATATTCGAACGTGACCACACACTTGATGTAAGAGACGATCGTGGCTCCACTCTAACCCCTACACATGCAATCAACCTACTTTCTTTCTATCGAGGCCTCCTCACAAAGAAGTTTCCCCGAAATAAAGTCGACGTTCTCAGTACGAACGCAGCGCTCTACTACCTTAGCACGTTCCCAAGAAGCTTCTCGCTTCGAGCATTTCTCAAAGAACAAAAGCCTCATCATCTCATAAGCATACATGCAATACGCGGACTCGGCTTATACGCACTTTTCACACGCCTTCTCTCAAACAGCGCGAAACTAGGATTACTGCGATTCCGAAAGCGTATAAAAAACCTTTTTCACTATAATCGAGTTATAGAAAACACATGAAAGTCATTACACTAATCCCAGTCAAAAATGAAGCATGGATCCTACCCTGGACGCTAAAGAATTTTTCTGACTTCTCTGATGTCATCATCATTGCAGACCAGCAATCAACGGATGCGACTCGAGCAATCTGTGCGCAATTCCCAAAAGTCAAAGTCATTGATAATAACAATCAAGGCCATTCGAACATGGTACGCTGGCTCCTCCTAGATGAGGCACGTAAAATTCCAGGAGAAAAACTGATCGTTTTCCTTGATGCAGACGAACCGATTTCACCAAAGGCAATTGAAGCAATGAAAGCAGCATGCACAAGGAAGCCACTTGCGTTCGTTGCGGACTGGGTACAGCTCATGAACGATGGCACTGTTCATCGTGTTGATGGCGTATGGCGCAAGAGCCTAAAAGCCTTTGCATTCTATGATGACGACAAGGTGAAATTTCCACAACAGGTGGTTATTAATGATCATACCGCACGAATCCCTCCAATCACCGACAGTATCTCGATAAGCCTCCCCATCCTCCATCTGCACTTCATGGCACTTGAGAGAAATAAGATTAAGCAGGTTTGGTATATGTGTCATGAACTTGCTGCTGGCATACACCCTTATCGTGTGAACAACAAGTATGCAATTGCAAAATTTGAAAAGATAGAAACTGAACCAGTTCCTTCGGAATGGCTCGAAGGAGTAACTCTTCCTCCTCATGATGCATTCAATGCACCAGATATCGAGAGAGAGGAGCGTATTCAAGAACTGTTCAAAGAAAAAGGCATCGCATTCTTTGAACCACTTGATATATGGAATAACATGACACTGCGAGCACAATTCGAAAAAGAAGTCGGGCGCGCTCCGAATCCCTCGTTGCCACCAAAGTGGCTCGTATCACTCAATGATATGAAAAACTATATCCGATATAAGCTTCTCAAATAAAAGAGGGCTAGTAATACTCATATGAAAAGAACCATTATCGCCCTTCTTGAGCGCATACTCAACAAAGCAATCCTTGTACTACCCCCACAGGTTGTCCGTGGTAACCTTAAAACCGCCGTATACTCAAAACTCGGTTTTTGGTATGTTGGTAATGTATTTAGCGTAGCAGATATCGCATATGGCATTGCTTACAGCGGTGGATCCGTTGAAGAAAATGGTACGAAGCTCACAATTAACCTGCTTCGCCAGCTCAAACAAAAGAAACAACATCTTGTTTTCTACGATATCGGCGCAAATACAGGCTACTATGGAATTCTCGCTGCCGCACAAGACCAATCGATACAAGTGCACTCATTTGAACCGCTAGAGGAGCACCTTGAATGCCTTACCGAAACTGTAAAACTCAACAACTTCTCTGACCGCATCACAATTCACCCTATTGCTATCGGAGATTCGAAAACGACCGCAGAAATCACGATTGCAGGATCAGGTTCCAGTCTCGTCAAAGGTTTCAATGGGGACATGAAACTTGCGAAGCGAAATATCACTGTAGAGACTCTTGATGGACTTTCACTTCCCCCTCCTGATTTCATAAAGATTGACGTTGAGGGCTTCGAATACCGAGCATTGCTCGGTGGACGAAAGACGATCGCCGCGGCGCACCCTGTGCTTTATATCGAGATTGCACACTCACTCAGCAAGAGAGCGTATATCAATGAAGATTTCCAGAAAATTTTCGACCTACTCGGCGATGAAGGATACACCGCATATCTCCACAAGGGCGAAAACCTTGTGAGTATTCCAGAGGTACCCATCGATGGGGCATATATGTACTTATTTATCCACAAAGAGACACCACTCGATCTTCCTTTCGTAAAGTAATCAGAAGATAAGAACACCCGTCGAAAATACACATCTTTTAATCAAACTCATATTCATGAAAAATCAAAATTTTTGGTACGGAAAGCGAGTCCTCGTTACTGGGGCAGACGGATTTGTTGCCGCAAACCTCATAAAGAAGTTACTTGGCCTTGGTGCCGTAGTTGTCGGAACAGTGCGTCATAATCGCCCAATCAAAACACTTGAGTTGCTCGACGAGGGAGAAGAGAAGAGCTCATCGCCGGATATTGAGTTCAACGATCTGCTCGACTTTGCTGCAACTCGTAGAATTTGTGATAGGCATCAGATTGATACAATCTTCCACCTCGCAGCAATTTCAATCGTAAGTAATGCGGCGAATTCTCCCATCTCAACAATCGAGAATAATGTCGAGACTACCTTGAATCTCCTTGAGGTTGCCCGTACGAACAATATTCCACGTGTGGTTATTGTTTCAACTGACAAAGTGTACGGTGATCATGCAAATGATACCGAGGAAACACTCCCTTATCGAGAACACTATGCACTCCGCGGATTGGACGTCTATAGTTCATCTAAAGTTGCAGCAGATATGATTGCACAAACGTACGCATATCAATACAAGCTCCCAGTGATGATTACACGAGCATGTAATATTTATGGCCCAGGAGACCTCAACTTCACAAGGCTTATACCAAGAACGATAATGCGTCTTATGGAGGGCAAGGCCCCTGTCATCAATATCGGCAACGAACATGTCCTTCGTGAATATATCTATGTTGATGATGTTGTTGACGCATATCTCTTGCTTGCAGAGAAGACGAATGAGTATTATGGACAGAATCTTGAGAATATGCCCTCAAGCGGAGCAAAAACGTACGGATGGTCAGCCTTCAATATCGGCAATTATGACAAGAAGGATCTTGCGGAAGTCAAGAAGTGTGATCGCATCCAAAGTGTGACCGACATCATTGCACTCTTGGGTGCCCGTATCAAAAAGATAGAACCAGTCATCATTCCTAAGCCAGTGAATTTCATCGAAATTCCAGATCAATATGCTGATGCAAGCAAGATAAGACAGCTCGGCTTCAGTCCAAAGACGACGATGAGTGATGGAATCGCAAAAACGGTTGCCTGGTACACAAAGCACCAAGAGCAACTTGCCCCACTTGCAGAAAAATATATGAACTAACATGAGTCTTTCTTCCTTCATAAACACACACATGCATCGCGGAAAAATTTACTGGAACATTCGAGAAGCATATGTGCGTTCTTTCTCATTCATGAAGATGTTAATTGATAAGCCCAGAAAAAATACGAAGAAAAGATTGCTTTTCTATCATCTTGCTGGACTCGATTTTGGCGGTACCGAAAAATATCTCCAAATACTGGCAAAGCATCTTGATAAGAATAAATATGATGTATATTTTCTTCATCCCGAGCTCCATGAGGAAGGAGATAAAAGAAAGAGTCGTTTGAACTACATTCGAGATGGTAAGGTAATCGCGATCCCTTTTGCACACGAAAGGGCAGATGATGTGCCTCCCCACTTCGTTTCTGGTATGAATCCTGAAATTCATGAACTCATCAAAGCATTAAACATCGACATACTCGTAATGGCAGAGGTGGGTGGCGCGAACTACCCACTCACGACAGTTCGAAATATCCCCATCATCATGATCAATATTTTTGGTGTACCAAATGTGCAAAAAAATATTGTTTACCATATCTGCATTTCTGAAGAAGTCTCTGCAAAGCTTGAGGGAGTTGTATCAAAAGAAAAACGGGTCGTCTTTCCTGTCCCCTCTGAACCTCCCCTCCCCGAAATGCTTGCGCGAGGCAAAGCAATTCGAGAGAAATTTGGAATCAAGGATTCCGACTTTGTATTCGGAAGAATAGGTCGCCCATCAGATGGCATCTTTGACCCCATCGGGATTAATGCGTTTGAGCTTATCGTGAAGAACCACCCCGAAGCACATTACATCATCATGGCCCCAATGCCTGCATTGAAATCGATTGTGAGCGAACGAAATATCCCAAATGTACATTACATTGACCCAAGCTACGAAGAAGAAGATATTTGGGGATTCCATGGATCACTCGATGCGCTTGCACACTTCAGATTCGACGGAGAATCATTCGGACTAAATATCGCAGAGTCAATGATTGCAGGAAATCCAATACTCTCCCACAAGTCGCACATCTGGAATGCACACCTTGAGTATCTCGATAGCAATTTTAGTCTAGTAAGCGAGAAAGATGATTTCGCTACATATGCTAAAAATATGGAGTCATTCATTGCAAAGAAGAAAAATAGCGACTTCCAAAACATGCGACGCGCAGCAGAGAAGAAGGGACGTGAACTTTTTCTCATCGATACGACAATGAAGCGATTTGAAGAACTCATCGAGACGGCATTCAATAAATAGATTGTGCACAGTCACCCACTTATGAAATTCAGAAAAGCACTCGACAACCCACTCGTTGTATTCTCCTACATCTGGAGACATACCTACCAAAGACTTGTTGCCGACAAGGATGCAGACATTTATGGAAAAGTACGTTTCTTAAGCGAAACAGAAACTCTTGATGAGCTAATGAACCATAGTCGCTCTATGATTCGTGCAGGAGATGGGACGTTTGGATATCTCATGGGGGCGAGTATCTATTTCAATAATTGGCACTTTCGCTACAATCGTGCATTTGCGAGAATCCTCCTCTCGTCCCTTAAAGAAGCTGAGGCTGAGGGTATACTACTTTGCTTTCCCCATGAACAAATAACCCGAAAGAAAGAAGAATACCGATTGGCGAATATTCCCCACGAGTGGTCCATCTGGATTTCTGCGAAAATTCTTGCGAGGAAACTGCTTCGCGAAGGGTCTACATATGGAAACTCAATGTGCTTTCATCCGAAACACAATAAACACATAGACTTCCCCAGAATAAAGCACTTCCTTTCGACGCGACATGTCTATATCGTCACTTCTGGTGTTGAACGATTTACCGATATTAAGCTTGGACTAAGCACAACCTTCATCGAGGCACCAGCTAATGACGCGTGGAGAGTCTATACACAGCTTGAAGATTCCGTACTTAGAGTAATCAGGACCAACGGCCACCAAAAGAACGAGGTGCTCATCATGATCTCAGCCGCAGAGGCAGCAAAAGTCATGATCCTTGATCTGCACAGGCAAGGTTATGTGTGCTGGGACACAGGGCAGTTCTTCGAGCTTGCATGTAAGCAAATAGCGGCACTCTAAAGATTCACACTACGCAAAAAAACGGCCACCGAGTGGCCGTTTTTGCTATCTAGAGCGCACGGATAGAATCAAGCAAGCCAACCGACGGCTCCCAGCCGAACATCTTTTTCGCAAGAGCACTTTCGACGACAACTGACGCAAGAGCTCCTGGTGTAGATTCTTGCACAACTAAGGAGACTTTTGTATCAGTGACTTCTTCAACTGCCGCAATGACCTGCTTGAGCGTCGTCGCTTTCCCAGAGCCGACATTGAAAGTACCAGACGGGGCACCAGGGAGTAACTGCATGAGCCTCAGCACATCACGAATATCCACGAAATCTCTGGCCATTGAACCATCACTCGTCGGGTGATGAATGCCAGAAAGCGTAATTGGCTTACCCTTGCGAGCAGCATCAAGCGCGATATCAAGGAAAGTATTCACGCCAGAAGCAGAGGGGGCTGGCCCTACAAGATTTGCCAGTCGAAGTATTTGAAAATCCGAAATCCACTTCTTCTCAGCATACTCTTGTATGAAACGTTCGCCGAGCAGCTTAGTGAGCGCATACGTTGATGCTGGACCAACAGGACTTGATTCATTGAGTTGTGCAACAGGAGTACATGAAGCATAGACCGCCCATGTCGAAGCGAAAACAATATGCTGCACGCCTGCGGCTTTCATCGCCGATAGGACAGCACGTGTTCCGTCGATATTCACCGAGCAATACTCCAATGGTATCCGCTCACTCTCGCCAACATTCTTCAGGGATGCAAAATGAAAAACAGAGTCAACGCTGTTTTCAGTCATTATCTCTGCCAAGCGGCTTTCGTCCCGAATATCAGCGGTAGCATAAACAGCACCACTAGGAAGCCAGGCTGGAATCACCTTACGGCGCCCAAGCGCGATAACCCTGTCTCCTCGGGCGCAGCAAGCAACGGTGGCCGCAGAGCCGAGTGTGCCATCTGCGCCAGTAATGAGAATAACGCGTGTTTTGGTCATATTCATATGATACTCCTAAGTATCTCAAATGAATATACTCCACAAACACAAGCGTTGCAAACGATAATTCTATCTGCTATAGTTCGAATACTTATGATTACGGGAGAGCACATTTTCATTACTGGTGGAGCTGGATTTCTTGGGAAAAATCTCGTCCGACGCTACTACAAGGATAATGAAATTACCATCTACAGTAGAGATGAGGCAAAGCATTATTTCCTGAAGAAGGAGTTCCCAAAAATCCACTGTGTCATTGGCGACGTGAGAGATTTTGAACGTCTCAATAATGCGGCCAGGGGGTGCACGATAGGAATTTTCACCGCATCACTTAAGCAGGTGGAAGCAGTGGACGAGAATCCCGAAGTTGCAATTGAGACGATTATTCAAGGAGGAATCAACTCTCGAAAGGTTGCAATCGCAAACAACTTCAAAGCAGCAACATTCATCTCGACAGACAAGAGTCGTGCAGCAACGACCCTCTACGGAGCGATGAAATTCGTTGGTGGAGAACTTTTCATTCTCAATGCTGAAAGAGAAAAGCCACTACTCTCGGCGGTCATCTATGGCAACGTATTTAATTCTACAGGCTCCATCATCCCACTCATCTGGGATGCTATCGCAAAAAATTACGAGCTTGCGCTCTACGGAGAAGAAATGACACGTTTCATGATCGAGATTGAGGCTGCAATCGATTGTGTTGAAGTCGCACTCAAGGATACAGGCGCAAGTATTGTCCCCGCCCTCCACTCTATGCGCATAAAAGACCTCTTTGAGATCTATGCTGAGCGCTTTGGCCTTCGCTACCACGTCGGAGTACCACGTATCTCAGAAAAGCTCCACGAACAAATGATTGCGCATGCAGAAGCACCGCGAACAAGCTTCAATCCAAGTACAAATATGTACAGGATTCACTACAAGGAGATATCCGGAACCGTGACACTTCCCATTGAGGGATACAGCTCAGAGCACCACCTCCTCACAAAGCAGGAACTGGATGCCTTGCTCAAAAAACACGACTATTACAAAGGGAGTCCGTTCATGTAACGTTTCTAATAAAAAACGAACATACCTGTTCGTTTTTTTATTTAGTGGAAATAAAAACGCCCACACCATGTGGGCGTTAACTGAACAAGATCTGAACCTAGAGGTTCGCGAGACTTTCAGTGATGTAATCCCGAATAGAGCGCTCAGCTTTCCATCCGAACTCACCACGTGCACGCGCCACCTCTACTGATGCACCCATACGGTTACCAGGACGTGGAGGGAGCATCTCGATCGGGCGATTGAACATCTGCGCGATTTCGAGCACAGTAAAGGCCTCATCGGAACCGAGGCCATAATCATCCCCCTCTCCCTGCTCACCGACACACACGAGTCCACGCACGATGTCTGCAACGTGTGTAAAATTTCTCTGCTGCGTGCCTGGGGCGACTACGGGAAGAGGCTTCCCTTCACGCGCAAATGTAAGATACTTCGCGATCAATGTCGCATATTGCCCTTCAGCAATCTCTCGTGGGCCATAAGCGTTGTAAAAATACGTGATCGCATATCTCAGCCCGTACCAAGAGTGATAATTACGCACCAGTTCAGTGTTCGCTGCCTTTGTCCAAGCATACGGACTCTGATCACGACCGAGACCACCATCGCCAAACTTTGTACTGCTCCCCGCATAGACGATTTTTGCGCCATGCTTCCTGCAGAATTCCAGAACAGCGAAGGTACCTCTTACGTTATAGTGATGGACTAATTGTATATCAGCAAAACTTTGTTCCACGCGCGAATACTCACCAAGATGGAACACCAACTCGGGCTTTTCGTCGATGAGTGTGGCGATATGCTCGGTGTCCCCGCGGACGTAACGGGCGCCAGAAAAATGATTTGCCTGCGTGCCCGTGAAGTAATTGTCCAAAACGGTCACCTCATGCCCACGCGCAAGCATTGCCTCGACAAGATGTGAGCCGATAAAACCGGCGCCACCAGTAATGAGTACTTTCATGTGTTCTCCTTATAAAGATTATCTACCCCAATAACTACCGCATATAGAGAAAAGTTGCAAGACACTTAGCAAAATGCGAACAGACACATACCTCAAGAACCCTCAGGGAATTGGACCCCATAGACCTCACCAAGCAGATCGAGGTCCTTCTTACTCTCTCTAAGGTACTGACAATTGCGAGCTTCCATTGCACGCAGTATTGCTAAGGTTTTATCGTCATTTGGCAACGACCGCTCAAACATTTCCCGTAGTGCCGCAAAATCTTTAATAAAGCAATGACCACCTGCACCCCTACCCTGCGCTGCACCTGGATGACCACTCGTATCCATGATACGCAAATGTGACGGACCAATGCGTGGATCAGTACCGATTCCTTTCATAATATTTTCCCAACCAACACCATTCGCCGCAGCAAGATCAGCAATGAGATTTGCATAAAGCACTTTTGTAAAAAGAAAACAATTCGCAGCATACTTTATGAGCTCGGCTTCCTTTGCTGCACAGATCAGTGTAAAAGGAGAAGCAGGAAGTATCGAGAGTACCTGCTCAGCTTTTTGTCGATACTCGACAGTATCTTTTGGAATGCCAATGATATTCCTCGTTGGATGAGCAGCATCGTATGCAGCTGTCTTCTCAGCGAGAAATTCTGGTGAATGCATAATAAAGAGATCTGGGTATTCTTTCTGTATAGACTCTGTAGCACCCACCGCCAACGTCGACTTGATCACAACGATCGTTCCTGGGGCGACGAGTCCAACTGCATTGCGCACAATAGAGTCATCGAATCCATCCGGCGTTGTAGGCGTCGGGACTGCAATGAATATAATCTTACAATTTTTCAACTTAGCCTTATTCTGCACATACGGTTCCTCAAGCGCATAACGTACTACTGCTATTCCTCGATTTTCAAAATCATTTGAATAATTTTTTCCAATGAACCCTTGTCCTATAAAACCAACGAACTCAGCTCTTGAATCAACGATTTCAGTTGTCATATATGTATCATAACATGATACTTCATTCTAAAGTCACGCATGAAACACAGCGCCGGAGCGATGTTTTTCAACCTATTCTTGTAACCACTCGATCTCGCCTCTTCCTTTTTCCCTTAACCAAATATTTGCCTTGCTAAAATGTTTGGAGCCGAAGAAGCCACGATAGGAGGAAAGTGGTGAAGGGTGCGGGGCGGTCAAAATGAGATGCTTTATTGGGTCAATGTACTGCGCGTACTGCCCGGCGGGCTTTCCCCAGAGCATAAAGACAGCGGGGTTATTTTGGGCTGAAAGCTTTCTGATGATTGTTAGGGTGAAGTCCTCCCAACCCTTCTTGGCATGGGAATTCGCTTTATCTTTCACAACTGATAGCACCGTATTGAGTAGCAGCACGCCTTGCCCTGCCCAGGGGGTCAAATCGCCCGTTTGTGGCGTTTTTAGGCTCAAATCGGAGCTTACCTCGGAAAGGATATTACGAAGCGAGGGAGGCTGTTTTACGCCCTTTTGGACCGAAAACGCAAGCCCATGAGCCTCACCCTCCCCATGGTATGGATCCTGCCCAAGAATAACTACTTTCACAGACTTTGGTGGACAGAGATTAAGTGCGGTAAACAACTGTTCGCGCGGAGGGTAAACTTCACCCTTCCTATATTCCCCATCCAAAAAATCACTCAAATCCATTTCGGTCTTCTTGAGTACTTCCTCTCCAAGAAATTCCTTCCACTCCTGACTGAGATAACTAAACATCCCTTCATCCTAACAGATAATAAAAGTGCAACAAGTTCGCATTTTGTATTTCATACCTCGCGTGTCTAGAAATGTAAAAACCGCAGATTTGAGATGTAATTGTGCTGGCTGGAGCAGTGCCGACCGTCGGAGCCGTAGGTGTTCTACGGTGACGAGGCGGCACTGGGAAGCCAGTGCAAGTACGCTCAAATATGCGGTTTTAAGTTATGTCTTCCAAGTTGGAGTCCAACTCTATAAACGTATATTTCTCTGCTTCCGCATCTACTTCCCTATTCGGATTAAATCCTTTCGAGAGTGCAATAATGAGTCCCGCAGCGCCGACAAAGAATGCGGCGAGGACCCAATATCCCCACACAGGAAAACGAAAGCCTTTTGTTACACTCGACATACTCCAGTCACCGAGTGAGGTTGCTGTCGTTGTCGCTGCCTTCCCCAAGACAGGTGGTTGCAGCGCAGAGCGTGCAAGCGCAAGCTGTGCTGAAGGATAACTATCAACAACAAGCTCCGCTTCGTCATCACTTCCTACAGCAGACATCAGTCTTCCATCAGCACGGAAGAGTGCGAGCGTCTGCTGCACATACATACCAGTGATGGCATTTGGAAATGTTGCCGCAACCTTCCCAAAGAGTTGTGTCTGCGGAGGAAAAGCAAATGACACATTTCCATCACGAAGTGTCCAGCCGGAGATATCTATATCAACAGGAGAAATAATGGACACGTATCCATCAATCCCGGGAAGTGCGGTCACAATATGCACATCTTGTGCAATCACTTGCGCTCGCGCGCGTACTTGTGTGCTCAGTCCCTTATATGCCGCAGTGACGATCACAGGATAGGTCCCTGGAAAACGATACGTATGTGTCACCGCAGTGCCTGTCGCAACCGCGCCGTCACCAAAGTTCCAAGTCACTACCGCATCAGGAAGCATTTCATCATGGAGACCACTTACACTTGCACGTAAAGCGGTTGGGATGTCTTTGTATATGCGCTCGTTTGAATGCACGACAATACGATAACTTTCACGAGTGACGGTAGTTTTATTTGTAGCAGAGGCACTGCCCGAAGAAGTACCTGAAACAGTGATGTCCTGCACATTATCTGGAGTATTCGTTGCACTCGATTCAATGACTGGAGTCGTATTATCACCACTTGTATTGTCCGAAACAGAAGAAGGAGTTGGTGCACCAGGTGTCCCCGCTGCGGTCACCCAGCCTGAGGTGCTGCGCTGCGCAGTTTCCTTCGAAGAGACACTGCCTCCAATATTTTTCCAACTTACTCCCCCGATTACCTCATCCACGACTGCACCACTCGCATCGAGCAGATTGAGGGTCATGCCATCATTACTGAGGCCTGTCGAAAAAGAGGCAATAAGATCAGCAGGAATTTCTGGGATGACATTATCATTCGAACGTTCGATGAGATAGTAGCCGTCAGCCGCAATGGAACCAGTGAGCGCAATAGAAATTTTTGCAGGCACGGAAACAATCTTCCAACCTGAAAGAGTAACATCAGAATTACCAGTATTGTGTAATTCAATCCATTCATTTGAAGAACCTGCAGAGGTTCCCATCCATGCGATCTCATTTATTTCGACAGCTGCAAAACAAACGCTTGGCAGCAAAAAGAGAACGCTCATCGCCAACATTCGATGTAACATACACAAATTATAGCATGCGTGTAATTCATAGAAAATAGCAAACGGTCAAGAAAATCAATAATACTTTATTTTTTTGCAGTAGACCATAATATATTTTAAGTGGCAAGAATATTGCAAATAAAAAACCACGATTGCTCGTGGTTGTCTTGCTAACCCTCTATCTCTACGATAGGAGGAATTTTCACTTTTATGGGACGAAATTCGCACTTCGGCGATCCTCCTCCCGCGCACTCCTTATCAACGATTACCTTCTTCAAGCGCGAGTTCTGCAACTTGAGATCGGGAACCGTAAATAAAACACTTTGCAGCCTCGCCTCGAGTGCTCCGCGGAGCCCGCGTGCCCCCATCTTCTTCGAGACCGCTTCTTCAACAACACTTGCAAGCACTTCTTCAGTGATTTCGAGTTCAACCCCAGCAATACGGAAAAGTTTTTTGTACTGCTTCACGAGTGAACTCTGTGGCTCGATGAGTACACGTTCGAGGTCTTGTCTTGAAAGCGCATCGAGTGTTTCAATAACCGGAAAACGGCCACAGAACTCCTCAATGAAACCGTATTTGACAAGGTCCTCAGGAAGTACCTTCTTGCACGATTCCTGCTCTTCTGTTTTCTTCACAGACGAACTCATGAAGCCGATCTCTTTTGACGATTTTGGCGCACGCTTGATTTTATTAAGACCAGGAAATGCACCACTTCCGATGAAAAGAATATTTCTCGTATCCATGACACGCTCGAGCTTCGCGCCACTCGGGAGTGGCACTTCAAACGGAACATCCGCTCCTTCGATGATCTTGAGGAATGTCTGCTGCGCACCGATGCCGCCGACATCAGCGCCGCTGGTTGTTTCCTTGGCGACGATCTTATCGATCTCGTCAACACAAATGATTCCTCGGCCTGCAAGTGCGAGGTCACCCTCGGCCTGATAGAACAGCTGCCGGAGCGCATCGTTGGAATTCGCCCCAACATATCCTGATGCGGTCACCATGGATGCATCGATGGTTGCAAACGGGACTTCGAGGTACCGCGCGATTGCCTGCACGAGCAGCGTCTTTCCGCAGCCCGTCGGACCAATGAGGAGGACGTTCGATTTCTCGATGTTCACCTCCGCTCCTTGAGCCTTTGGATGCTTCAGGTCTTCGCTCTTGGCACGAATGCGCATGTAATGCTGCCAGACGGCGATTGAAAGTGCCCTCTTGGCACGCTCTTGTCCAATCACAATCTTGTCGAGCATGGCTTGAATGCGACCCGGAGTCATCTTCACGCTTTTGGCGCGAATCTGATTCGCATCTTCCTGAACCGCTTCGTCATCGAACCACTCAGCAAGACCATAGACGCAGTCCGCGCAAATGAGCGCGAAGCCCGTTGATTGTGCAACCTTCTTCTCTGGGTCGTACAATCCGACGAGTGTCAGCGCATCAAGAATGTACTGCTTCGCTTCTCCCTGAAAATTCTCTGCGATACAGGGTCCGCGCATCATTGCCTCTGAATCACTGCCACAGAAATAACAGCGGCCGAATTGCGGTGGCACCATATCGACAGGTTCGATCTCGGGTAGGCCATCGTGCATGTTGTCCTCCAAAAAGTACGCTCTATGCTAAAACTACAAGGTTATTGGAGAGCGTCAAGAAAATATGCAGTACACATCACTATTTCAATGGTTAAAAAAACAATAGTCTTGCGACTATTGTTTTATTCATTATCTCCGAGCACCGATCTGAGCTGATCGAGCGGAACCTCTTTCGGCTGCTGCTTCTCCTCAACTGGAGTAGCAACAAGCTGCACTGGTGGCTCTACTCCATCACCCTCGAGAGCAGGTGCCGCTGCGGTTTTTTCCTGAAGTTTCTTTAGTGCTTCAGCAAGTGCATCAAGCTTCTCTGGGGTGGGACTCTTGTTATCAACACGGGGCGCCACATTGCGCGCCTCTGACTTTGCAAGTTCACGTTTGAGATTCTCCGTACGCGTGCGATCGACAGGACGTTCTGTACGCATGGAGTCCTTACGCTCTTCTTTCTTGCCATCATCACGGCGAGTATCCTCTCGTCGAGACTCCTCCCTACGGGGCTCGCGACTAGGAACTGACGGCGGTGCAACATGTTGCTGCGTATGTGTCTTTGGACTTACTGGCACCACTACATATTGCGGCCCAAAGGCATGAGGTGACGGGAGCGGAGCTTGTGCAGGAGGATACGGATACTGCATCTGCTGCGAAGGATATTGCGGATACTGCGGCGCGTAATGCTGCGGATAATATGATTGTTGCGGCGGCGCAGGATACGGATACTGCGGCATTGGCTGCGGAGGATAATAGTGTCCCGGCATAGCAGGTGGCAATGCGTAAGGATATCCCGGATGCTGAGGCTGCGCATAAGGAGCAGGATGATATTGCTGTGGCGGTGCGTACTGCTGCGGAGGCTGCTGCTGGTATTGCGGCGGCATCTGTTGCTGCGGCGCGGCATACTGCTGCTCCTGCTGTGGTTGTTGAGACGGGCGCTGCTGATCATATGAACCAAAGTTGTCTCGTGATCCCGCAGGAGCTGCATTCACGCGTGCAAGTGCATCACGCAATGCAGGGCCTCCCGGCATTGGTCGCTCACTCTGACGCGGTGCATACTGTGGTCGATCCTGTCCACCTCGATCATCACTACGCGGAACATAAGAAGGACGATCACCACGGTCGCGATCATTATCACGAGGAGGATATGACGGGCGGGGACCTTGTCCACCACCATCACGTGACCCCGAAGAAGATCCTTCATAACGTGGTCGATCAGGACGTGCACCCGGAGAATATTTCTGCGTCTTTGGCGCATCACTAGTACTCCCCCCTTCTTTTACTGGCCTGAACCACACATTGATGTCGGCATCAACCTGTTCGCGTGGTCTTCCAAACTGCTTTCGGGAAGCATCGATGACTTCTGCAAGATAGGTATGCTCGGGCATTGGCGGACGGTCTTCAGTGCGTGCGGAAAACGGAGCGGAACTTGCTCCACGGATCATGAGCTTAAGGTAGATCTGCGCAAAACCAAGGCTCACGAAATCATCAACAACGAATACTGGCGCAAATTCTTTCTCCAAAACTTCGGCATCCGTAGAACCCACACGGAAGGTGATCATTGTACCAACGTTTCCAAACACCGCGGAGCGCACTTCGTCCGTCATCTGATCAATATATTGATGTGCGATTGTGAGACAAAGTTTATACTTACGTGCCTCAGAGAGAATATCCGCAAACGACTCATTCGCAAAGGATTGAAACTCATCGACATAAAGATAGAATGGTGGGAGTTCCTTGAGCTCTCCTGGCGTTACTTCGGCGCGGCTCATTGCAGCCAAATACATCTTCGTGATGAGCATAGCACCAAGGAGCGCAGCATTTCCTTCACCAATGCGGCCCTTACTCAAGTTCACAATGAAGATCTTTCGATTATCCATCATCCAACGAATATCGAATGTGGACTTCTCTTGTCCAACAATGTTACGAATGAGTGGATTTGCAGAAAATTGTCCAACCTTGTTTTGGATAGCAGATGCAGCTTCTGTTGCGAACTTCTCGGTATACTTCGCAAACTCATCTACCCAGAATGAACGCACAGAGGCATCTTTCACGTTATTCACCACCATTTCACGAAAATCCTTGTCAGCGAACATACGATTCACACCAAGGAGTGTCGAGCCGGGAGTTTCAAGTAGTGCAAGGAGTGCATTCGAGAGCAAGTATTCCATACGAGCACTCCATGCATCCACCCACACCTTCTTGAAAGCACCCATGAGCCCTGACGCAATGAGTGGTCGCTTCTCTGGTCCCATATCCTCAAGCACATTCATCGCAAGTGGATACTCCACATCAAATGGTGCAAAGTAGACGACATCATTCACACGTTCCTTTGGAACATACTGCAAAAGCGCCTCAGCGGTGCCTCCGTGAGGATCGATAAAACAAACTCCTTCCCCATTCTGAATATCTTGAATTGCGAGGTTTTCGAGCAAGGTAGATTTACCCATACCCGTCTTACCGATGATGTACATGTGACGCGCACGATCCTCAGCACGAATGCCGAATTTCACGCGTTGTCCACGGAAGTCAGTTTCAGCGAAATAGGTAATCTTTTCTTTGTCGTATTTCCAGCTCATAGTGGCGTTATACATGCATTATAGCACAATTGCATTATGGAAATAACAAAAAACCCGACCGAGAGGTCGTGTTTTTCTATCACTATTGTGCAGCGGAAATCGGATTTGCGGGCTGGATATATGCAGCATCAGTATAACGATTCGATGGATCCCAAGCCATGTAGCTTTTTACACCCACTTTCACACTGCTATTTATTTCTGCACGCACATCAGCCGCAGTATAAATCTTTCCATAATTGAAATCCTGAATCCAAGTTCTATACTTTTCGGGACCAAAGCCCTTCGCCTTTGCACGTTCTACTGCCTTACCCATAACGAATTCCGTCAGTGGTCCGGGCACAGTATTTGGATCTTTCCAGTTATTGAAACCCTTTGGATAATGTGATGGATAGACCATAGGCGCAACAAAATCAAAGTGTGGGAGTATATCTTCGAGATATTGCCCAATACCAAGATCGTCACTTGCAGTCGTCACCATACCAAAGATATCCACAGAAGTTGGGATCTTTCGAGAACGCATCTCCTCACCGATATAAGTGAAGAATGTCTTCATGACCATTTGCTTCGTTGTTGAACTATTGTGTGCAAAGGACATGTTTGCAAGATTTCCATCAGTTGGGAAGCGTACGTAGTCGAAGTTTACTTCATCGAATCCCGCATCATATGCGGCGACAGAGACATCACGAATGTATTTCCAGAAATCTTTTGAACTTGGATCAACAAATGCGAGTCCTTTATTATCCTTCCATATTCCCCCGTTATCTTTGCGCTTCACTGCCTCATTAGGATGATGATCAGCATAGTAAGGATCCTGCATCACTGCAACACGAGCAATGCGATAAATACCCTTTGCTCCAAGCTCAGCAAGGAACTCATGCATATCCTTCACAAGACAAGACTTGCCTCCAGTAGGAAAATTTGGATTCCCTAAGTCAACGGAGATGTACCCCGTATAGTCCTTCACATCGATAACCAGTGCATTGAGGCTTGAATCTTCGAGCAGCTTTAACATAGGTGCACGCAAACCCGCACCACTTGCGATACAACTTGTCATATACGCTGCACGCACTACATCTGGCGTTTTTTGGTGCACAACTATCGGGCGAGTCTTCGGCGAAGTAGTGCCTGAACTTGTGATACTTTGCGCAGAAATAGGAGCAACACCATCGGTTTTTACATCGATTGGCGTGACTGAGTTTTGTGTTGTCGATGCAGTCGACGATGCGTTCATTGCGGCATTGCGCGCCTCTTCTGCTGCAATCTCTTTTGCGACCGCTGTGCGGTCATACGTTACTGTTGCGCCGCCACCAAACGCCATAGAGATCATCAAAAGTGCTGCCAGGATAAGTACTCCCAGCACAAAGTGCTTCATTGTAGAGGTTTCAGGTTGCATGAGGAATATTACGAGTGAGTCTCTGCACGCGAGTCCTCAAATGAATTTGTATTTGGCTGAAAGGGTACATCTGCGGGCTGTACCTGTGCTTCTTCGCTTAACGTGACACGGGCTACATTCTTTCGTACGCGACGCGGTGTCGTCGGATGCGCATATGGGAGTGTACTCGTTGCTGCAGGAATCTCATATTGCGGAGTTGCGGGCTGTGCCATGCGTGCGCGCTTGCGGACAGGCGTTTCGATTGGTGATGGAATCACATACTCAGACTGTCGCTCTGCGACAATGACGGGAGTGAAAGCTTCTTCCTTCGGATGCGCAACGGGAAGCTCCTGCATCGATGGAACAAAAGGTGAAGGTTTTGCATCGGGGAGAGCATTAGTTTTTTCCTGCGGAAGCATCTTTGGGCGCTTCGAAAAAAGCAATACTGCGGCCATAAAAAGTCCGAGCACTGTAGTTACGTAGGTATCGATGGAATGGGAAAATCCAAACCAAGGAAAAGCAGCGATAACGAGTGCGATGCCGATGAGAAGTTTGCGTGCCATACTCGTATTATAGAGTATGTTCTTGTTTTCTTCTAATGTGGATAGCGCACGTCCATAGGATAAATGAGTTCCGTCAATGACCAATTTTCATGTAACAAAAATGTTCTCCGTGGGGAGAACATTTTTACTACATTTGATTGATTGCGACCACGAATTCACCTCGGACTTTGTCCGGATGGGCAGCGTAATAGGCACGCACTTCCGCTGCGGTACCAATCTGTACTTCCTCAAACATTTTTGTGAGTTCTCGGCAGGCCGCAACTTTCCGATCTGCGGGAAGATACTTCTCGAGCGACTCAAGTGTCTTTTCGATACGGTGCGGAGATTCGTAAAATACTATCGTGCGCTCTGTTTCTGCTATTTCTTTAAAGAGTGTCTCTCTCCCCTTCTTGTGCGGGAGAAAACCGAGAAAAAGAAACTGTGCTGAAGAGAATCCTGTCGAGACAAGCGCGGTGAGGAGTGCGGAAGCACCCGGAATTGCAATCACCTGCACGTCGGGCAGATGCTCACGTACAAGCTGGACAAGGAGTACCCCAGGATCTGAAAGCGTCGGAGTGCCCGCATCAGATACAAGTGCGAGATCTTGACCGTCACGGAGAAGCTCAAGGATATCATCATGTTTCCCTGAACTACTCTGTGCGTGGTAGCTCATCGTCGGTACATGGATATCATATTTCGCGAGCAGATTCCTCGTCACGCGCGTGTCCTCACAAAGGATCTTATTGACCGATTTGAGGACATTTAGCGCCCGCAGCGTGATATCTTCGAGGTTGCCAATTGGAGTAGAGACTATATATAGTGTCGCCATAGAGGCATGTTAGCACAATATCCCAATAATCAAAAACAAATATTGTGTGCTAAAAAACTCATATTTGTACACATTGTGCGCATGCCAAGACTCGAACTTTCTCGTCTTTACCCGTGAACGACTCAGCGCAGCTGAATCGTGAGTTGATAGCCGCACGGTGGCGCGACCTTGTCGGGCAAGCCAGCCCCGGTGCCCGAAGGGCCTGGCTTTTCAGTGATGCGCAAATAAAAAAGCCTTAAATAGATTCATTGATTTACAAGGTGCGCATGCCAAGACTCGAACTTGGGACCTCGTTTTACTGGATAGGGCTAGTGCGCAGCAATAGCCCGAGTTGATTGCCGCGCGGTGGCGCGACCTTGACCAGCAAGCGAGCCTGGTGTAAAGAAAAATCCCTATCAAATATTTATGTTCAAGGTGCGCATGCCAAGACTCGAACTTGGGACCTCGTCATTATCAGTGACGCGCTCTAACCACCTGAGCTACACGCGCACTTTGAACACAAATATTTAATTGGGATCGATTTTTCTTTACCTCGCTTTTCAGTGACGCGCTCTAACCACCTGAGCTACACGCGCACTTTGTAAACCAATGAATATATTTAAGACCTAAATCACTCGCTTTCGCGTAGAGGCAATATACCAAAAATTCAGTGGAAACGCAATAGGTAAAGGCGCAATTCAGGATTACCCTTGACGCACTAATCTGGTCTGTTATGGTTAAAACAGAACTTCACCACAAGGAGTCCATATGGACAACCCCTCACTGCTCCTTTCAGGACTTCGCCTCAACAAAGCCCTCCAAGTTTGTGCTCCCGAAGAGCACAAAGCACTACACCGAGCGATTGAAAAATTACTCGAAAGTGCAGGCCTCGAGCGCCCTCCCGGGAAAGAGTATGTCGTCACACTGACTGAAATACTCACCACGAGAGAAATCACTGGGTCAGTTCGTGGAATGGTGACACTCGACCTTGCGCTCGACGGATTCTTCGATGCGCTCTTCAAGTTTACCCAGAACCGCTCGGACATCAGCGCGCTTTGCTGCGCTATCGGCCTCTACCGCTCGCGGATCAATCCGCGATCCTAATCAAAAGCCCCATACGTGGGGCTTTTTCTCTATCACGAACGAATGATGAGTTCCGGGAATTGTGCTTGTACGAGCGCTGCAGTGCGCTTGCGATTTTCTTCTGCACCAAACTCACTACTCTTACCTTGCACCGCCCACTGCATATCTTTATCAACATAGGGATCGATCTTTTCAAAATAGCCTCCACCAATACAAGTCACCTTCTCACCCAATTCACCCCCAAGGATATTTACAATATCAGAGTGCAATTCTGCCCTCCTGCGCGGAAGCGTAGCAAACAACTCTTCTCCTGTTGCTGTGCGTACAATAACATACTTCCCATCCACAGGCCCCTCATCCTCTTCTGCAAAATGATAAAAACTAAGCTCGGGCACTACCTCCTTCACTTCGTGCTTCACGTCCTCCTCTGCATTAAGCATCTGCCCTTCAGACACCTCTTCATTTCCTATTCTTTCCATCCTGTAATTGTAGCATATACGGTTATTGTGCATACAAATTCTCGCTAGCCAAAGTACACACTTTGCTTGACATTTAATACAACTATGTCATAATTTCCATAGACCACATTTCAACAAGGAGACACCATGTCCACCAGTGATTCGCCCGCTCTCGTCAACACAAGGGATTTCCTCGCCAAGCAAGTTCGTGCACTGCTCATCTGCCTCGCCGTGCTCACAGCAATCCTCCTCCTCGGTCGACCCGACGGAAGGCATCTTTTCCTGCTGGCGCTCTGGGGATTCACCATGTTTTTTACCTTTAGCGCGACGGCCGGCTTCATCGCAAATCTCATCTCCATCACAGTCCTACTGACTGGCGGAGAAGTGCATCGTAAGACGATACATGCGTTCACTGCGATTCTGTCTGTCTTCATCGCAATCACTGCGAGCGTGCTGTTCACTACCCTCCTCGGGAAACCAGCTAACCCCACAATCGCCTTCTTCATGATCATCTTCGCGGAGCTCGCTGCACACATCAGTGCATTTCAGGACTAGCTCCCCCTCCCCAAAAACGCCCACCCGGGCGTTTTTTCTTTTACACTCTCTTCGACATTATGACCTAATCGCCCGTATCATACTTTTCGAGATACGTATTTAGTTGTCTGTTAACCATGATGAAGGTTGCGCGCTTTGGGAGCTCCTTGAGGAAGCTTGCGCCAAGATAGGTTGCAGTGCTACGCAACGCACCAAGGAGATCCTGAACGAAAATATGCAGATCTCCCTTGTGGGGAAGCAGTACATAGCGCCCCTCGCTCGCACGATGCGCATCTTTTTTCCCATAATGTTCGATCATTGCCTTATTTGAAGAGGAGCCGAAATACTCCTTATAGAGCTTTCCATTCTTCTCGACTGTTTCTCCCCCACTCTGTTCAAATCCTGAAAAGAGTGAGCCGCACATATTGAAATCAGCACCACCACAAAATGCTTTTGCGATGTCGGAGATATATTGCTGTCCGCCATCGGCAATGATTCTCCCCACTCCTTGTGCATTTCGAATACCGTGCGCTGCATCCGCGCATTCAATGACCGCAGAGAGTTGCGGATAACCGACACCGGTCATGCGCCTAGTAGTACATGCGGCACCTGAGCCAATACCTACCTTAACGATATCCGCACCCGAGAGAATGATCTCTTCAGCCATTTCGTTGGTCACGATATTCCCTGCGACGATGATATGTTCAGGAAACATTGCACGCACTGACTTGATCGCATCGATGAAACGCTGCAAATATCCATTGGGCACGTCGAGACAAATGAATGAAAAATTCTTCATGAGACCAGCGGCATCCATATCGCGGAGTTTCTGCATGTCTTCGTCTCGTATACCTAGGCTGTACGCAACATAATCAGGGTTATTGAATTGAGCAAAGAATTCCTTGAAATCATCCACCGTATAATACTTATGGAACGTTGTAATGATCTTATATTCTGAGAGCACCCTCGCCATCTCAAATGTCCCCGAAGAAGCCATGTTTGCGGTCATGATCGGCATACCAGTCCACTCCTTTGGCGAATGATAGAACGTAAACGTTCGCTCCAGTACAACGTCCTTTCGTGATTCGAGTGTACTTCGCTTTGGCTTGAGGAGTACATCTGCGTAATCCAACTTCATGTCATTATCTATGCGCATATATCGCCATTATAGCAGTTGCGGCAAAAGAAAACATGTAAAAACCTACCGCAATCATGAAATACAACATGTAAAGCCCCCATTCATCGAGTATTTAAATATTTGAAAATTTCAAAAATTTAATAAAAACCATCCAGTTCTTCCCTACTTTGAATCTAGGCGTATGCAAGTACTTGATCAATTCTTGATGTCTACCCGTGAACGACTCAGCGCATGAAATTCTCTATCGGAAAAAGCCAATGCGCAGCAGTGGCTTGAGTTGATAGACGCGCGGTGGCGCGACTCCTACCGGTATCAGCGCCTGGTGCCGAGTTCTCGAGGCCGCTGATATTGCCTCATTTTACTTCAAATAGCGAGACGTTCCCAAAGGGAACGCCCCGAGCGTTGAGAATTCCCATAACCAATATTTAAACATTTGAAAATTTAAATATTTAACAAAAAGAAAAACACCCTTCCGGGTATTTCTTTACATTGACTACTGAGTGTTACGCAAGTTCTTAATCAATTCTTGATTCACTATCAAGATAAGGTTGGAGAATATAAAATTCTCTATTGCCTCATTTTACCCCCTCGCTAACGTATTTGCGAGGAAATCCGACGTGCGACACCAGCACGTTAGGTCATGACTTAAATGGAATTTCATGATATCCATGTTTCTTGAAGAAACAATCGACGATCAGTGATCATATAAATATGAATCACGCCCAAATTGGAATTGATCCACGAGCAGCTTCCGCTACCCGTGCCTTGTTACGACTTACTCCCTGTCACCGAATTTGCCTTAGGCCCATGCGAGATGAGACTTGGGGCACCCCCGGCTCCCTTGAGTTGACGGGCGGTGAGTACAAGACTTGAGAACGTATTCACCGCGGTTTGGCTGACCCGCGATTACTAGCGATTCCGGCTTCATGGAGGCGAGTTGCAGCCTCCAATCCGAACTGGGGGAGCTTTTTTAGGATTAGCTCAGCCTTGCGGCGTCGCGACCCGTTGTAACTCCCATTGTATTATGTGTGTAGCCCAAGACGTCAAAGGGACATGCTGACCTGGCGTCATCCCCACCTTCCTCCCAGCCCGATATTCACAAATCCTTGAAAAGGATTTCCAAACATTGGGCTGGGCAGTCTCTCGTGACACTTGTAACACGAGATAAGGGTTGCGTTCGTTACCCCACTTAAGGGAACAGTTCAAACCACGAACTGACGACGGCCATGCATCACCTGTCCTACCGTGCTTGCGCAGGGCTCTAGTTTCTTAGAGTTTTCGTTAGGATGTCTAGTCTTGGTAAGGTTCTTCGTGTACCGACGAATTAAACCACATAATCCACCGCTTGTGCAAGTCCCCGTCTATTCCTTTGAGTTTTAATCTTGCGATCGTACTACCCAGGCGGTTCACTTATCGCGTTAGCTTAGCCTCACGGAGGGTCGATACTCCATAAAGCGAGTGAACATCGTTTAGGGCGTGGACTACAGGGGTATCTAATCCCTTTCGCTACCCACGCTTTCGTTTCTCAGCGTCAGTAATGTGCCAGTGAACTGCCTTCGCTTTTGGTGTTCCCCATAATATCAACGGATTTCACCCCTACACTATGAGTTCCATTCACCTCTCACACACTCAAGCTCTGCCGTTTCCTCTGTGGGTTCCTGGTTGAGCCAGGAGATTTAACAGAAGACTAACAGTGCCGCCTACAAACTCTTTACGCCCAGTAATTCCGGATAACGCTTGGGGCTCTCGTATTACCGCTGCTGCTGGCACGAGATTAGCAGCCCCTTATTCATGAGGTACTGTCGCTATGTCATCCCTCATAAAAGATCTTTACACCCCGAAAGGCTTCTTCGATCACGCGGCGTCGCTCCGTCAGACTTTCGTCCATTGCGGAAGATTCTCGACTGCAGCCACCCGTAGGTGTATGGGCCGTGTCTCAGTCCCATCGGTGGGGGTCAGGCTCTCACCTCCCCTAAGCGTCATAGCCTTGGTAGGCTTTTACCCTACCAACTAGCTGATACTGCGCAGGCTATTCCCATAGCGATAAATCTTTACCCTTGCGGGACCATCAAGTATTAGCGTACCTTTCGATACGTTATTCCTGACTATGGGGGATATTCCTACGTGTTACTACCTCGTCTGCAACTACCCATGTAAACCGAAGTAAACATGAATCGTTCTACTTGCATGCCTTATCCACGCCGCCAGCGTTCATCCTGAGCTAGGATCAAACTCTTAATTAAAAGTAAAATGAGACAAGAGAGAACTTTCTTTCTTGACCCAACTTTCAATGCTCTTGATTATTACTGTGTTATCGATTACTCGATTTCTCAAAACTGGAATTACAAATTGATTATGAAATTTGTTATTTTGGTCATTGCCTTTCGTATTACTCATACGGCAGGTTTGACCAGGATCTTGCGTAACACTCAGTTGTCAAAGTTCTTTACGTCTTTTCGGGGTTTTTGCTTTCGCTGAACTTCGATTGACGTAAGATGCAGTATATACGAATGCCAGGAATAGTCAAGCGATTTCTCCCCTTTCTTTTTACTGCCCTAGGACTTTATCACACTGAAATACCTATGTCAATACCTTTCTGTTAGTCACTCTATAGAGTACTTTCATAAGCATACTGACTGACCATTTGAACCACCCTACGCACCTGCATTTCCTCTCCATATATATGTATGTTTGCTGGTGCAAATTCCATGCAGCTGAGCATGAGAAAAACAAAAAGAACGCTCATGCGTTCTTTTTAATCGGTGAATGGATTCTTGCGGCCGATCGGCTCATCAGGAATAGTAGCCTGACTAAACTTGAGCGATTTGAATTCCGTCAGCGAGAAGATAGAGCTATCAAGTTGAATCTTATCAAGCTCATTAAGTGCAAGCGTTGTGCGTGCACCAGGCTCATCTGCCTTTGGAACGTTACCACCGGTAATAGTTTGGATCAACTCCTGTGTACCACCGATATTGTGCATCGTGATATATCCCACAAATATAAGTGCGGGGACCACCATCACGATAAGCATATCAAAGAGTGTTTGCTTCATATTAGTGGAGTGCGTACGTTACGAAACTAATCGAAATTCTCATTGGAGAAGAAAGTGTTTCGCCCGGAGTAATGGACAGCGACGTAATATCACGAATCTGTAACCAATACTGAATATCATTCAGGAAATTACGGAAGGTAACATACGGGGCCTCTATCGAGAATGATACATCGTACTGCTGCAACTGGCTGCTCTTGTCCACTGAAAGCTTCTTGATTGAAGGGTTTGCGAGTGAGAGACCGTGCGATGCTGCAAGATTAGTGAGGTCCATCGTAAGGCGCACATCATCCACAGACTCGGGAATCATGATAGCCATACGCTCACTTGCCCCATCAGGGAACTTACTGTAGATGCTATCGAGATTATTAATCTTATCTTGGGCGCGTGAAGCCTTCTGAATATAGTCTTGTAGCTCAACTTGGCGTGCCTTTTGCTCTCCGATCTTTTGGTACGTCGGATATGCGTATGCAACAATGAGGCCTGCGGCAAGCGATGAAAATAGGATTGCGGTAATGTAGCGCATATTATTGTCCTACGGGTGTTACTGCGGGCTTAGTAATTGGTGCGACCGCTGGCTTTGTGGTAGTCGACGGAGACGTCTGTGCAGGTGTTGTCGTTGCAGGTTTAGGAGCAACGGGGGTCACTTGCGTTGGAGGAGTGATGATTACGGGAGCTGCTGCAGGCGCTGCTGCGGGAGCGGGAGCTGCGACAGGTGCCTCCGAGGCAGCAGCACGCTCACGGACCGTTGCAAAGGTTGCATATGTTGGACGAAGCACGAGCCTCATCGCGATTGCGACGACACCCGTACGGGGGTCAATATGAAAACTTGAAAGTTCGGTATAGAGAATCACGCGATTCTGCGCACGGAAATGTGCGAGCTGCTGATAGAGTGCTCCATACCCAATGGCTTCACCAGTGAGTTCCAATGTGTCTCCTGCGGGCACTCCTTCGGGACTCGCTTTCGCATCAGCAACCATCTTCTTATATGAGAATTGCGTCCACCTGATTGAAGAAACCGTATGGTCGCTTAAGTAATCAATCACCAGAGAAGGCATTGAATGCTTGTTGAATATTTCACGAGCGAGATTTATGCGTTTATCGAGTTGTGCAAGCGTTGCGATCTTATCGAGATCGAAATTCTTTTCTGTACTCTGCAGTGCTGCAGCATAAGCATCAACCTTTCGCTTTTCCGCACGCAATGCCCACCAGACATATGCGGTTGCACCAATCGCGATGACCGTAATGAATACCGCAAAAATGGTTGCAGCATAGGATCTGCGCGCGCCATACTGATAGGTACCTCCCTGCTCGGGGATAAAGCTTGTTTCGATGTTAGCCATAATATACGTATATATTATAACATAAGAGAACGAGGAATATGATACAAATGCGAGGGAATAAGGGGATAAGGGAATGAGGTTATGAGGGTATAAGGCAAACATAAAAACTTCATACGCTTAGCGCATGAAGTTTTATACTGTCTAAAAATTGTATTTATTTCAAACCTTATCCCCTTATTCCCTTATTCCCTTATTCCCTTATTCCCTTGGATTTAGTCTTATCCTCACTTCCCCATCTTGCGCAACGCAAGACCGAGGGAAACGGCAAATTCTGGACCCGCATCAGCAAGATATGGAGCAAGTGCAGGAGGAGTGGTTAAACGTGAGAAACTATCACTGTAGACAATTTCACAATCAAAACCTCCACGGGCTACGTCGGGGAGCCCCTTAATAAGTGAGCCTGCACCACAGAGAATCACACGACTCATAGTGACATGATGCTGTTGCGCATAGCGACGAACGATACGGACTGCTTCACCCAAGATACGCTCGATTGCAAGGCGTGCGATTTCGGCGATTGCGGGATCATTCGGATCTCCGATAAGACCATACTCACGCTTCATCTCTTCTGCTTGGAGGAGCGTCACTCCATGCGCACGTGCAAGTGCCTGGGTCACTTCCTGCGAACCAACGGAGAGTAAGTGTGCGCCACGCACCACGCCATCTTCAACAAGCACAAGCTTCGAGGATGCGGCACCGATATCGAGAATGGCAACAGGCTGACTTTCGCGACCCATGACGGCGCGAATCGTACTGAATGCCTCGATCTCAAAGGAAGCGGTTTTTGCACCGAGCCCTGTAGCGATGTCTTGGAAGCGCTTCAAAATGTCGTTGTGCACTGCCGCGAGGAGCACGTCTACCTTTGGTGGACCATTCTTATTGCGTTCTTCTTCATCAGGATCAACATAGTTACGGACGGCCTTTGGAATCACCCAGTGCGAAAGTGAAACTTCGTTCACATTCATTGGAATATATTTGCGCGCTTCAATAGGCACAATCTCTGCGAGCCGCTTCTCACCAACATCAGGAAGTTCGATCACCGTAAGCAATGTCGAAGAAAGTGGAAGCGAAAACACCATGTCAGTCGAAGTCACGTTCGCCTCCTTAAAGAGTCCGCGCAATGCTTCAACAATAGTAGGGACAGGAAGATTGAGTGCTGCCTGGCCGACTTCTACGCCGGCATAAGGTCCAAGTGCAATCTCACCATAGGTCTCAAGAATTGGCTTTGGACTACCGCGCTTTACCTGCAATACCTTCGCCGAAGAACCGCCGATGTCCACACCGACGACGCTCGCACTCGATTTGTCTCCAAATAAATTACCAAGTTGTTCGAGAAAGCTCATTTGTACTCTATTATACAGGGAGAAAATGCAGAATGCCAGTGAAAATCCAGTCATGAGACATGAGCTTGAGTCATGAGGGAATTCAAAAGTAGACATCACCCACTTCAAATCATGAAACGGCGAGGATTTTTGTCGGAGGCATTGGATTCGCGCACCTCACCCTACCCCATGAAACAGCGAGGAATTTTTATCCTCATTCACACGCTGAATGTACCTTAATGAAACGGCGAGGATTTTTTGGAAAGATGCCATGGTCGGACCGAGGAGCGCCAGCGAGGTGTATAGATATACATTGAGCGCGCACCGCAGGGAGACCATGGCAGATTTACGAAAAAGACCGCCGCCACTGTAACGGAGACAGAACAAAGCAGTAGCGCAAGCGGGTACGCAGTACCGCTTAAAACAAAAGCAGCTGAATACAGCTGCTTTTGTTAATGCGCTACTGCGATACCTATCACTTTTTTGGCTCCTGCCTTCTTAAGCAACGCCCGTGCTGCCCGCATCGTCTCCCCCGTCGTCACCACATCATCAATGATGACCACATGCTTACCCTGCACGCGCTCAGGATGTTCGACAACAAATGCATCTTTCATATTCATCTCACGTGCGCCACGACTCGCGGTCTTCACCTGCTGCCCCGCGCAACATGCCTTCTTTAGCACATCAATCTCCGCAACAATATTAAGGTCATGGGCCTTTGCCGCCTTCACTACGCCAAGCGCAATCTCAGCGGCATGGTTGTACCCCTTACGCTGATTGCCCTCAATACTTCCAGGAATTGGAATAAGTACAATCTCACCCGCCTCCTCGGGCTTACGTGCCAACGGTGAAAAGAATTCACGATACAGTGCATTACCAAAGTAATCAGATACTCCGCGGCAGTGACGATATTTGAGATCCTTAATCGCCTTATTCACAATCGGTTGACGATACTCAAAGAGCGCAACAAGCCAATCCCCAAGCATCGTCGGCTTCGTAATGATTGTGCGCTCACAAAAAGCGCAAAGGCTTGCGCCCTTACGGTTACATGCGATGCATTGCTCAGGATAGAGCGCTTCCACAATCTCCGACCACCAACTCATATAGATAGAGCATACGACAAAAATAGAACGGCGCAAGTTTTCCCAGCAAAAGGAGCAAATGAAAAAACAGAATGCATTGCATTCTGTTTTAATCATACATAGATTAGCGTCCAAAGAGTCGGAACATCCAACCAAAGACACTGAATCCACCCTCATGAACGGTAAGTGACGTACTTGCAGCAAGATTCACGTCTTGAAGCAATTTGATCTGCGTATCAATAACTGCTTGATCTGTACCTGTAGCCATGCGCGTCTTCAGATCTGCAAGCAACTTGATCTGTGCCTCATTGCTTGCGACAAGCTGCTTTGCACTCTCGATCTCTGCCTGGTCTGGACCAAAGAAGAACTTACGAATCGCTCCGCGCTCCTCTACCTTCTTGAGGCTCTCGCTGATCTTCTCATGATTATCCTCTTGAGACTTTGCGATTGTGCGCACCTGCGCTCCGATACCCCCTTCGCGATCAGCAACGCTCAAGAGCTCCTGTACTGCCTTTGCAACAGTACTGCGATGCTCTTCGCGCGTACGTTCACCTCTTGTTGAAGTTGCGGAGTCATCCTCATCATCCTCACGTGAGGACGTAGCGAACTTATCATCATCACGCTCTCGAGATGAGGTTGCCGACTTACGACCCTCTTCTCGCTCACGCGTTGAGGTCCCCTGGACATCATCGTCATTACCATCATCACCACGCCTCTCTCTATTCTCCATCTCGACGCGAGCTCTTGTTGTTGTCGCAGTGAGGCGAACATCAACACGATCCTCATCGTCACGCTCACCCACCTCTTGTGGTCGTGGAGTGCGTCCTTCGACAGAAATATTCGTCTTAACCTCGAGGTCTCCCTCGACTTTTGTCTGCGTGAGTGTGCGCTCCGCAGCAAGCGCGCTGCCTGCAGCAAAAAGCGCAACACCGAGTAACCCGCTAATGAATATTGTATTTTTCATGTGTTTTAAGTTAATGCAAAAGAAGGCTCGTAAGCACGCTCCTTCTCAGGTAGTGCTCGCCCTCTCTACACTATCCCTATTATAGCACTATCGTGCGAAATAGGGATAGAAAGAAAATGCGAACTTATTTAACACCAAATGCGGTCTTGAGATCTGCAGTTGCCTTCTGCATATCGGTCTTGAAGGTTGCGAGTGCAGCCTCCACTGCTGCCTTACGTGTCTTGTTCAGCGCCTCGATGCCCGTCTTGATTGCAGCATCGTTACGATTTGCCTTGAAGACATTCTGTGCGGCCTTCGCTGCAGCCATGAGCTGTGTGCGCACGGTTGCTGGGGACACATTTGCAGCACAATCTGCCTTTGCCTTTGCGATTGCAGCTTCAACAGCAGTCCTCAGTGTTGCAGCGCCTGTATCAAGTGAAGTGAACTTCGACTTAATGAGTGCGTCGACACCATCGCGATACGCCTTCACTGCAGCATCTACTGCGGCAACGCGCTTTGTGGTTGCGGCACCAACTGCATTCTTGTATGCAGTCACTGCGGCCTTCTTCGCATCAGTATCTGCCTTATTCATCAATGCATCGTAGCGTGTATCACGCTTCACCTTTGCATCCTCACGATTCTCTGAGCGCTTTAGGTCATGATCAACACGGAGCCCTGCGAGCTTCTGGATACGTGCCTTCTCCTTTTCATCCTGCTTAGTAGTACGCTCATCCATCTTTGGCTCAAAGCCACGGAGGAGCTTCTGACTATCTGCCACAAGACGAACACAGAAATTATTCTTATCGATACGTGGCTTCGTACTCGTTGAACTTGTCGACTCTGCAAATACTGCAAGCGGTGAAAGCAGTGCACTGAGCACCACTGCGCCGACGACTGTTTTATTAAATTGCGATTTCATATGCGGTTGTTTTAACGGTATCATAATTTGAGAGCTCTGCGTTCACTGCAATCTGATCAGACTGATCGCCGAGCACCGTAGCGGCATCCATATTCGCATCTGCAAGGAATCCTGCAGTGATGCTATCTATTGACGAGGTGTCGACATTCGCAACCGGTCGTGGTGCGACAGGGGCTGGAGTTGGTGCTGCTGCCGTAGGAGTCACTGATTCCTCAGCAACTGGTGCAACCGCAACCTTATTATTTTCGCCTACGTTATTAGTAACGTTTGGCTTTAAGACGAACATGAGCGCGATCACCGCAACAACGGCAACCGGCACTCCAATGAGCATTGTTTTATTCATTATGAATGATACTACAGACTGATAAGGAGAAGGTATTGGAGCCTTCTCTAATATATGACGACGAAGCATTTCATTTGTGACAGCATCCTTCGTTTCCTTGAAAGACGATGGCGGTGGCACGATCCGTGCAAGTCGTTCCTTCAATTGTACCTCAATTTTTTGGTCTTCTTGTTCCATGGTCTTTTATGTAAGGAAATCATGTGGATTGAGCATCCCACCGACTTTCTTGAGCGCTCGTGAATAAATCTGACGGGCATTAGCAACAGAAACCCCCGCAACCTCTGCGATCGTCTCATGGCTGACGTCTCCCGAAAGCCGCAAGGATACGATGTCTGCTTCGAGATGCGATAGTTGTGCGAGCGCTGCACTAATAAATTGCTTATCCTCGTTCTTAATCGCCTCCTCCTCGGGGTTCGGCGAATCACTTGCGAATTCAGGGACCGTGTCGATGCTCACGGTAACCCTCCTCCCGCGGACACGATAATGATCAATCAATGTCGTGCGCGCAATGGTAAACAATAAGCGATGTGCGGGCTCTCTTTCTCTTGGCCGCTCTTTTTGAAGGAGGAACTTGAGAAAGACCGCTTGCGTCAAATCATTCGCCACCTCATGATCGCTCGTACGGAAAAATAGGTAACGAAAAAGCGGCATGAAGAGCTCTCTATAGAGGGCTTCATCTTCTGAAACGTCCGTGCTTAATCCATTCATTTGCATAGCAGTGGGACGCGATCTTCCTCACATAAAGTATGACGACAAAGACCGCGCAATGTGACAACTCCATTGTAGCAAACATTAGCGAATATGCCTTGCGCTCACGTTTTGAATATATATTCATTATATGGTATGCTCTCCCCTATATGCTATTGTTTTCACTTGAACTCACATTCCTCATCATATTCGCAATTTTGCAGCTCCCACAGTTTGGAAAAGCACCTGGCGGAAGGCGCAAGAGTCGCATGCTACAGTCAGAGAACTATAAACGCGGGAAATTCCACAATCTTGAACCGACTCCGATGATGATCAAGACCGGTGACCAAATCGACATCTTCAAGAAATTCTTTTTCAAGAACGTGGGCGATGCGAAACCAAAGACGCGCATGCCGGGAGTAAAGATTGATCTCCATGCATTCGACCCAAAAGCGAACGTTATGGTCTGGTTCGGACACTCCTCGTATTTCATCCAACAAGATGGGAAGCGTTTTCTCATTGACCCCGTACTTTCGGGATATGCGTCACCCTTCTCCTTTGCGGTGAAGAACTTCGCAGGTTCAAACGAGTACAGTGCTGCAGATATTCCCGACATTGATTATCTCGTCATCACTCATGATCATTACGACCACCTCGATTATCACACTGCAAAAGCACTCAAGGGTAAAGTGGCCATGATCATCACAGGGCTTGGTGTTGGTGCACACCTCGTACACTGGGGATATAAAGAGTCGCAGATTAAGGAACTCGACTGGCATGAAGAGCTAAAACTTGATGAAGGATTCACCATCCGTGCACTTCCCTCCCGTCACTTTTCGGGCCGTACGTTCTTCCGCAATCGCACGCTCTGGTGTGCGTTTGCACTCAGTACCCCTAACAAGAAATTCTTCCTTGGTGGCGATGGTGGGTATGGCAAACATTTCAAGATGATCGGAGAAAAGTACGGACCATTTGATGTTGCAATACTTGAGAATGGGCAATATAACGAGAGCTGGCGCTACATCCATGCGATGCCCGAAGAGACTGCACAAGCGGGGCTCGACCTTGGCGCAAAACTCCTTATGCCTGTCCACTGGGGTAAATTCATCCTTTCTATTCACAGCTGGGATGAACCGATCCGCCGCATCACCAAAGCAGCAACTGCAAAAAACATTCCCCTCCTCACTCCCCGCATCGGAGAGAAGATCAACCTCGACCACCCCGCACATACGCATCCTTGGTGGGATGAAGTAAAATAAAACCAAGACAAGCGGCCGCAAGGTCACTTGTCTTGGTTTTATATTTGGGTTTGTATCTACTATCTTCCAATTTTACTTATTCCAAAAATATGCTAAAGTAACACCACAAAAGCAAGGAATAACCGACCTTATTCAACCGATTGCTATTTGGAGGAAACAATGCGTGGAATTGCTAAAGTGGTCGCGACGACCACTCAGCCACTCTGCTATTTACCTTCCTCGTTAGCGGTACTTTCGCAAGAAAGCGCAGGCTAATAAAATATACGGAGACGTGGCTGAGTGGTCGAAAGCACCTCACTGCTAACGAGGCATCCCTTTACCGGGATCATGAGTTCGAATCTCATCGTCTCCGCAAAAAGAAAAACAACACGCAAGTGTTGTTTTTCTTTTTGCGGAGACGATGAGATTCGAACGGATAGGGGTCGGGAAAGGAAGCCCTTTCCCGTCTAGGAGAGCAGGAACCCCTCTTCCCCGAAGAGGGGTTCCGTCGAGAACCGTGGGTTCTCGAAGCCTTTGGCAGCGCGAGGCTCCTCCGGAGTGCGCCAGCCAAAGGCTGTGAGATTCTCACCCCTTATTAAACAAAAATCTGTCACTAGTAGCTCTCCAATTCTCTTAGTCTTAACTAGCCTCCTTGCCTCTATGAAATCACTTCTTCCACAATTCTTCCGTCTCTATAAACCCAGACGACGTGCACGCATCTTTTAAGTACTCCAACGAAGATGCCAATTTGGTAATTTAGATTTCTGTAACTCCTTATTTTATTGATATCCGCTACCCCCAATATTGAGCTCGGGGAGCATTTTTTTATTTCAAATATTGCAAGATTGCGTTCATTTGAACCTCTTCTGTGAATTATTATATCAGGTCGAACAACTGTTCCATCATCATTCATTTTTGGTCCAGCTAAGCTTTTGCTATATTCACAGTCTATGTTAAATTCTTGCCCAAAATTACTTTCTAGATACAGAGCAATCCTATGGCTCAGGGTCGGCTCGTAGATTTTTACATTCATTAGTTCTACCCAGTCATTATCCATAAATAATCGAATTGCGGAACGAATTCCATTTTTTGTATCCTCCATATTACTAGTTTTCTAATTTGACATATTTCTCTAGTTCAAGTGCAGCATCTCTAATCCCAGATATTTCATATATTAAATCACTGAGTCTATATATCATATCTGATGTTGCCACAGACCACTGTTCGCACTGCTTACTCTGGAGGCTCCACAATTCTTTCTCTTTATCTAGGTTTTCTACGGCCTTCTCTTCCTTCTCCCTCAATAATATATTTGCGTAATCCCAGTTAATAGTGTCTTTCAATCCATCTGAATGAAGGATCGAACTAAAGTTTTTTAGAATTTCTACCTCAGTAGCAGGTGCATTTATGTAGTAGCCAAAATCTCCCTTATTACCACCATGCTTATGATTGTTGCCAATATCTGTTATAGGTTTAAATTGAATATCTATTCTATCAATAAGTCCATTTAACGACTCAACAACTTCCTCATCACGAGGGATATTCTTTTTAATAAATTTGATAAATCTTAATAATCTTTCTTTATATGCATACACATCAGCATAATATGAGTGAATATGGTATTGGAGAGCGTCTCCATCAGGTATTGCATCCAGTTCAACGTAAAAGTATTTAAAATATACAGTATACTTTTTTAATTTATTTTCGAACCATTCGATTTCAGTTAATCTGTTTATACACTCATTTATATTAACTGTGTTAACGGTCAATAAAAGTGGTCTAATCTTCTGATTGATTTCTGAGATCATATATTCTGTTCCCACATTCGTATCTCTAGATATTGAAAGTATACTTTTTATTCTTTGCAAGTGGCTTATTAACATACTTAAATTCTATCATGTACTTGCATAATCTAAAGTCTAGAATTATTGCGCACCAATCTATTGAATTAGAAGTGCTACGGCCTTTTTGAAAGTGTGGCTAGAAATACCGACCCGCGAGCCTCATAAAACGGATCAATATAATCCAAAATAACCTTACAGTACCTACGCCCACGATTACCTCACTCATATGGCCTGCAAAAAGAAAAAACAACACGCGAGTGTTGTTTTTGTTTTTCCACAGAATCCAATTAATACGAATACCCTCCTTGTTCAGAAACAGCAATTAAATACTTAAGGAATAAAATATTTCACGTACACAGAGAGTTCTAATCAATTTCACTGTATACGACTTCCCTAAGGAATCTATCTTTTCGAGTAAACGTTGCCCTGGTATGCGCCTGTATGTCGAGCTTGATTTCTTTAGTCCTCTCTTCATTCTCAATTTTATCCCTATTTAACGTAAGAATATATTGAAAGTTTGACTTTTCCTCTTGCTCTGCGAGAAAATTAAGGCTCTGCACTAGCGTATCTTGGTCCACATCAAAAATATTATCATGCACCAATATTGATGGATGTCGCTTCTTCGTATGATTATTAATCATCAATGCAATGTCATAAATAAATACCTTTTCCCTATCAACGCTATGACTCCCATCTTCAGGAATACGAAAATCGAATTGAACAATTTTTTTACCCTTACCAGACTTTACCGCGGATATATCAAAAGTAATTTTGGCATTGCCCATTATATACGAGTGAATATCAGCAAGTGTCCTGTTGAAATCATCGATAACGCTGTTGTAGGACATTATTTCATCTTCAAGGGCAGACACGTAGCCATCTCTCTTGCGTTTTAAGACGTTTATCTCATACTCAACACTCTCATGTTCACGCAAATTTGCTTGAGTAATTGATAAATTTTCTTTCCTCCTAGACATTAATGCGTAACTTTCTTTTAATGAATCAAGGGAACCATTGAAATTTATCATCACAAGCAATGACGACCTTCTCGCGTCTAAAACACTCAAACGACTCTGGATTTTTTGCACCTCACTTCTAATCTCGTGAGCACGACCGTCTATAAGGATCTTTTGATAATTCTCAATTTTTTGCTTAAACGCGACAACATCACTAATTGACCTTGCAACCAAATCACCAAGCCCCTTTGCAAATTTGTTATACACAAATTGAACTTCGCTAGTATCAATAATTTCCAACTTAGGTATAGATTCAATTCTCTGAAGTTCAAACCTTAATGCCGCCCTCTTAATTCGCAGCTGTTCACATTCTAAATCAATATTCCCAAGCTCCTCTTGGTTATTTTGGAAAATTGGTTCCATCTTATATTCATCAAGAAGTGAGTTTATTTTTCCGAGCTCAAGCTCAGAATCATTAACTTCGGCCTTGATGTCAGAAATATTTTGATTCCCAGAACCAGTCAACCTTTTTGTAATATGATTTTTAGTTTTCTGCTTTTCATCAATTTCCTTAAATACCTTTTTTATTCTCCTTATATAGCTAGGATTAATTCCGAAAAGGTATAAATGTGGCTTGGTGAGATCTTGGTCAGGGATCTTTTCCCTCAAATCGTAGCAATTTAAAATACTCTTAAATTCTGAATCCTCAGACCGTATTAATGGGCCCATAAACTCTCTGAAACTCGGCCTTTCTATATCATCTCCTGAATTGCTGAAAAGCAAATTTCCTAGGTAGGTAGTCGCATCTGCCATATTCTTAAACTTTGTAATCTGGCCCTCACATACAATTTCCGGCTTATTCGGCTCTTTTATGGTTCTCCTCAATGTTAACTCCTTCCCGCCGATTGAAACGTCAAGACAAATTATTGCGTTATGCGAAAATTTATCAAGCGGGATTTTCATAACCCTGCTATCACTCGAGTCCTTTAAAAGGCAAAAGTTGATAAATTCGACTGAGAGCGACTTTCCGACTCCATTTGTTTTTTTATCCTTCCTGGACGTAGACCTTGATTCTGAATCCGGGACCTTCTCTCCAAGAATAATATTTATACCATCATAAAAACTGATGGGCTTGAAAGTCTCTGGTTGGCTATATAGCTTATGTAGACGAATCATATCTTGAAAATATAAGGCTCCGAAAAATCAACTACTCCAGATTGATATAGAAATATCAAAGTAAAAATCAATTGGCGATGATTAACTAAACCAACTTGATCTTTCAAACTCAAAACAAGCTCATCGAGGGTGATTTTTTTTCTTTTTTGAATTCTCTTCAAAATAAGAAACCCTAGATAAGGGGGCGAAACTCCTATTTTTTCATCTTTTGTAATCATGGAGCGTTCGGGAAAACATTACACTTCACCAATTCGTCGAGTAAGTAAAACCTGATTGCCTGATAATCATACTTTTTCTTTGAATTTTTGGAAATTTCATTCTCGAAATATTCAGTGAGATTAACAAGTGCAACCTCCGCATCCCCATCAGCCTGGGTAAGAAAATCATCACTTCTAATTCGTAGAAAATTCCTCATATACTCGACCTTGGCAGTATCAAGGCCTAAGGCTCTATCGACTTCAACTCTTGCTGCGCAGTAAATAGGAAGAAGAGAGACTAGTTGCGATTTTAGAAATTCAGATTTCGAAGAGAATCGCTGCTCGATTTTCCCCTGAGGGTCTGGCTCCTCGCGATACTGTCCATTCGTTAATTCCTTTTTTTCACTAATGTACAGAACCAAATCTGCGATAGTCTCAACCTCAGATGCAATTTTGTTTTCAGTTTTAGAATGAGAGCCACCCGAAAATTCCTCCTCAAAAATTTGTAAAATCCTCATGATCTCCCCAGGGGATCCTTTTGCCCGAACTAAACCTAAGATATCTGTCAAATCCATAATATCCCCTGAATCAAACTTTATTCCTTTAGGGGCAGTAATTGATTTAATTTTACGCTTTTTATCTGCAATAATAATAAATTTCAATGTATCATACGAGGAAGAAAGCCCATTGGCGTCAAAAGCTTTTATTGTTTTATCAATTTTTGTTTTACTATTCTCGGATGTAACTTGAACGGAAACGCGTTTCTCTTCATCCCCCAGGTCAATAGAGGGGAAGTTCATTCTTAGAATATTTTTATTTTCGAGATTTAAAGCGAGAATTTCATTAAGCAGGCGACAGAAAAAATCTTCTAGGTGACTATTTATATCCGTTAGGCCATTTCCATTACTTATCTTAGTTTGCACTTTTATGCGAGCAAGATATGCTGTCACCTCATTAATTAAATCTTGCCTATCCATGCTGCAATTATATCATAATTGAAATTGAATTCTCCTTAGCACGTAGTAATATTGTCGAAAAAACCGCCAACGCGGTTTTTATTACCTCTTGCATCCTCCTACTCTTCAAAAAGTCCCCGTCTTTACTTCTCCAACACGCTCATAGTTAGCAAAGATCACTCCGCTCGGGGAAACCTTACTGTCTGTGAGCTTAAAGGCTGCAGGAATCGTCCCCTCAGCGAAAAGACGTTTACCTGTGCCCAGGGTAATTGGGAATATTTTTAGCCAGAGTTCATCAACCAAGTCGTGCTTCCAGAGAGTCTGGGCAAGGTTGCCACTCCCGTACACATGCAGATCGGGACCATCTTGTTTCTTTAGTTCCTGAATTTTTTCAACCACAGAAGCACCCGAAATCACTACTGAATTTTCCCAAGTTGGATCAAAGAGTGAATGCGATACAACATACTTTTTCATCGTATTTATCCCCTGCCATCCATCCGCATGTGTCGGCCAATAGGAAGCAAAGATGTCGTACGTTTTCCTCCCCAAGAGAAGCTCTGATGGTCTGTTCATCTGCTCTGCCATAACCGCGTTCCCCAATTCATCAAAATAGGGGACGGTCCAACCGCCGTACTTGAATCCACCGGAAGTATCTTCCTGCGGCCCTCCCGGAGCCTGCATAACACCATCGAGTGTTATAAATGTTAAAACAATAATTTTTCTCATATATATTGACTGCGCTACATTGATAAAAAGGCTTTGAAAGAGACGAGGCTCCTTACAATCCGCTCACTGCTCTCTACTTCCTCCACCTCGGCGCAAACCTCACGAGCCACGTGAAAAACCTCGCCTTTATCTCCCCCACCCCATTAGCCCTCATCCCCTCATAACACCTCTTCTGAAACTCCTTCAAATCATTCCCCTCATAACAAAGCTTCCCATCCTTAAAACAATAACTACAATATTTATCACTCCCACTTACCCCAGGATCCTTGTCCAAAGGCATCAAGCAACTTTCACACATGGGTTTCTTTTTCATATGATTATTATATCAAAAACCAGCACGAGGTGCTGGTTTTTTATTATGCAACTTTCTTCAGTTCCTTAAAACGCATCCAGATCAAAACGATATATACTACGAACGGAATCCAAGATACAAACAATGAGAAGAAGAAAAGATACGCAAATAAAGGGGCAAGCGGTGACATAAGGACCATATAGTACACATTACGCAACACAATAAGGCCATAGATTTTACCATCAAATCGCGATTCCGATGTGGTGAATTTTTTTCTGAATACGAAACTTTCCAAAACAATAAAAATCAAGAAATTTCTTATGTCTGAAGATATCGAACTAAAGTACGAACTTAATTGAACCGTTCGATCATGCATTATAATAGTGTCCGCAAGTAACATCACTGCAACCAGAATAAAGGTAATGATGTTTAGTCGAGGAATCTTCTCTGTCCAAAATACATTTTTGATTGGTGCAGCATTTTCTACTGCACTCGCAGCTGGCACTGCAGTCGCGTTTTCATTTTCCATAACACTATTATATCAAAAAAATACAGGCATCCTCAGGATGCCTGTAATCGATTGCAGTATTTCTAGTCCTTCATGTAGTTCCACTCGAGATCCTCGGGCGGCTCGCCGAGCACCTTCTTGAGCTCCTCGAGCTTCTCCTTACAACCCTTGGGCATCACGAACGCACCGACATTATCGGCGCCGCTCGCATTCCAGCGCGGATCGGACTTGCTGTACAGCGTCCAAGTGCCTGGGCGGAGCAATGGAATGAGTACCATGTCGTAACCTCTCTTTCTAAAACTTCGTTGAAATATGTATTCGCAATGAACGGTACTTCGCCTTTTCTTTCCCGAAGAGCAATTCGAGTGAGGCCACCTTAATTCTGAACCACAAGAGGAGCCAAAAGATGAAGATCGTGCTTTCGTGCTCGTAGCCAAAGTGCTCGGGCTCGAAGGTCTTTGGATCATAGCCAAGGTGATACACCTCGGGCCTGTCCTCCGCCTCGATTTGCGTCGTGAGATCTGACTTCCAGAAGTGATGGAACTTCAGCAGTCCTTCACCAGATTTCCAAATCTTGTAATGCCCTACGCGGTCTTTCTTGATGCCGTAGGAGTGCTCCTTGTGCGTCTCAGCTTCCTTGTCTTCGATACTGACATTCCCCTGCTCGGCAGTGTGTCCTGAAATGGCGTCTCCACCAGACTTCGTAGTGACACTACTCTCGAGTGCGAAGAATTTCTCCTTATCGAGCGTATCGCCATAGGCGATAATCGTCCGCATGGCTGAGCAGTCGCTGTCTTCGCCTGCGATCAGGCGCTCGAGCGCTGCGTTGAGCATGAGCTTATCGACTACAGGATCCATGAAACCTCCGTAATATTCCTAGAGTAATATACAATATATACTGCCAATTGTCAATTACATTCTTGTATGATCAATCCTTTATAATATATAGCATGAACTCAATAACATATTTTGAAATCCAAGCCTCGAACCCTCCCGCACTCGTAAAATTCTACTCTTCTATCTTCAACTGGCATTTTGCGCGCGTAGATGGGCTCCCCATCGAGTATTACCACATCAGCAATGCAGGTATCAACGGCGGACTCCTCCAGCGCCCCATGAAAGTTCCTCCAATGGAATACGGCACCAATGCATTCACCAACTCAATCGAGGTCGAAAACTTCGACGCAACCGCAAAACTTATCTTGGAGCATGGCGGAACAATCGCCATGGAAAAATTTGCAATCCCCGGAAAATGCTGGCAGGGATATTTCCTCGATACCGACAATAACGTTTTCGGATTAGTACAAGTCGACCCCAATGCAAAGTAAACAAGTTATCTGTTCTCGTGGACACGAATTCACCAAAACACCTGCGACTCCTGTCTGTCCTATCTGCTGGCCCGGATACAAAAAGAATCAACGCATAGACCTCCCTACCGACCTCTCCGCTCCCGCATATCGTGCACTGACCGATGCGAACATAACGACCCTCAAGAAACTTGCACAGTACACGGCAGAAGATATTCTTTCATTACATGGAATTGGACCGAGCTCACTCCCTAAATTGAAACGAGCCTTAGCAGAAAATAATCTTGCATTCAAGCAATAGCATATGCAAAAAATTACCCCTTATCTCTGGTTCGACAGCAATCTCAAAGAAATCACGGACTACTATCTCTCAGTCTTCCCTGAAGCAACGCTCCATACGAATGGAACGCTCTCCGATACACCTTCGGGTGAAGTCGAGCTCGCAACACTCACCATCTTCGGACAAGAATTGAACCTCATGACTGCAGGTCCGATGTTCAAATTCACTGAGGCAATCTCTTTTATGATTCACTGTGACACACAAGAGGAGATCGATTACTACTGGGAGAAACTTTCCGCGGTTCCTGATGCTGAGCAGTGCGGCTGGTGCAAAGACAAATATGGCCTCTCATGGCAAGTCGCACCAACCGCCTTGGAGGAGATGCTCGCGTGTGGCGACAAGAAAAAAGTTGCAAGCGTCACCCAAGCATTTCTCAAGATGAAGAAATTCCATATCAGTTTGCTCGAAGAAGCATTCAATAATCCACAATAATATGCCACTCAATGTTCTCGCAATATTTATTGCAGCAATTACCGCATTCGTGCTTGGCTTCATGTTCCATGGACCTCTCCTCGGGAAGCTCTGGATGCGCCTTGCAGATATCCATCCTACCGGCAACGAAAAGCTCAGTGACATGCTCCCGCAGCTCGGATGGAATTTCCTCACAAATCTTATTACTGCAGCAATGCTCGCCGTCCTCTATGCATTCACGGAAACTTCGCCTTATCTCTCTGGAGATGGCGCAATCCGCGGCGCACACTTAGGCGTCATGGTCTGGGGAGGATTCATCGCGACCTCGTCCGCAGTCGAGGTCATCTGGATGGGGCGCAAGTTCAACCTCTGGCTTTTTGAAGCATGTTGCTCTATGGTCATCATGGCAATCATGGGTGCAATCATCGCAAGCATGCCCGCATAAAAGAAAACCCCGCACTTGTGGTGCGGGGATTTTTTATGCCTTCGGACGAGTGAGCCGTGGGACGATGTACTTCTTCGTGATAAGGAAGACGAGGCCTGAGCTGAGCGCGAAGGACGTGACGACGACGATCAACGGACCATGCTGCCCGAGATAGCCGGTAACGAACTCGTCGAAGGAAGAGGGTGGCAGAAGCAGCTTCCCGTACAGGAAACCGAGGCCGAAGATGGCGGAGAGCGAGACAATCGTGAAGAACAAACTTGCGAGCAGAAACTGCTTGATATTCACTGTACCTCCAAGTCCCCTGAGGGAAATATGAGCAATCTATTCGTAGACTAATAGATATCACCACAGCAGTCAATGAGCGCTTTTGTTATTGACAAATATGTTATGTGTGGTACGGTTTTCACAGTTGCACCACTTACCTACAGGAGCCCACATGCGGCGACAACAGTACTTCAGGCGTCTTTACCAAAGCATCTCATGCCTTGCTCAGAAGTCCATGCAAACCACGCATGAACTCGACTACCTCGAATCACTCTGCAGCGCCCTACTCCGGGATGGCAAAAGAGCGACGGACTTCAAGTTCGTCTATGCTCATGCTCGTCCTCGGTCGCAGTCCCGCGTGCAGGCGTACCGAAATCTGCGTCGCCTCGCGATGCAGCAGAGCATCCGTGCAGGAAGCGTGGGTGAAATCAAGAAGATCTTCGCGGACACTCCGACTGACGTCCGCCCCGTGGTCATCGAGCACTGGATTGGCCTCGCACGCACGCGAAATGACTTCATGGAGGCATACCGCGCAACCGAAAAACGCGGCATCGCGAACGAAGTCATGCTCCGCAGAAAATTCATTGCGGCCGCGAGTGCAGTCGGTGTCCTGCTCACCTTCCCCAAGCTGGCGCAAGTCATCTAATGCTCCTCGGCTCGAGAAGGCTCCAGCAAAAAACCAGCACTATGTGCTGGTTTTGAATTTACGCAAGCCTGCGCATCATGTTCGCGCGATACGCATTGAAATCGATAGTCATGAGCGGTCCAGTTTTTGCAAGGCCAACAGGAACACCTACCTTCTCCTCGAGCTCATGAATGAATTCGAGTGCGGAGGGTGAAAGCATTTCCTTGTTGTACAACTGTGCATCGAGGTGATCGAGGAAGGTAAGTGCGATCTCACTCACTCGATTCACCATACATGCGCGTCGCACATTCTCATAACTGAACGTTGCAACCCTTCGCACGGAGCCCGTCACTGAAGTACGCTCCGTAATGTCATGTACATTTCCTGCACGCCTTGCGACGGCATCCCAAGAAATCTCTTGCGAGCCTGTGCCAAAGCTTCCGCTTGGGCCACCGACACGAATAGGATACGTCCGCGCGACACCAATGACTTCAACGTCAAAGCCGTAGGGATTCACGCCGCAGCCTGAAAAGAGCGCTTGTGCTGTAGTGTCCCTGCTCGTCACATAAGGGAAATTCCCATGTTCGAGACTAAGGCCAAATCCTTGCGTACCCTCAAAGATGATGAGCTGGTCGCTGTCGAGTTCCCTGTTCAGGAGTTCAACAGTATCGACAATGAATGGCCGCAGCACGGGAATATCTTTTGCAAACGTGCAGCGGTCACTACGCATGACTTTGTCAGACATTGCCATGCCGATACCGAGACCACTCTTTGCAGAAGTGCTCGAGATTCTCTCGGCAAGCGTTGTCGCCTGCTCGTCACGGATTTGCGCGTCAGTAATGACATGCGCGTGCGCGTCGATGAAGAGACGGTGCCTGATGGGCTCTATCTTTTCAATGAGTGTGATTTCCTTGAGCAGCACAGGAAGACTAATGATGGAAGAAATTCCAATCACGAGCTTCGTGAGCGGGTTCACCCAACCACAAGGAATCGTACGCATAACATATGGCACGCCATTGTACATGACAGTATGTCCGGCATTCGCCGCACCAATACGTACACATACAGAGGCTGCCGCAGAGAGGTAAGCAGCGATTGCACCCTTCCCCTCAGAGCCGAACTGTAGTCCTACGATGGCGATCGCACGCCCTGCTTTTTCAAGTATTCGCATGAGTCGCTCCACGGGAACTGATCTTCTTCCATCATAAGCAAAGCACTGTTCGTGTCAACAAAAAAACCAGCACAGTGTGCTGGCGTGTTTCACTAGTTCACACTGTGCTGCCACCATTAGCCAACTTTGAGACACGCACCAAGTCAAGCAAGATGCGATTAAAATCGCGATGGAGCGCACCCCAACTCTTCGTGCGAGAAGTGGTTGCGGAATTAACATACTCAAGAGATTCCTTGATAAGCTTTGCAAATGCGGTACGTGCCTCTCGGTGGGCCTCGCTATCCGTAAGCTGTAAGCCAACCACATTAAAATAGCGTAGTATCACACAACGAAGTTCTAATGCGAGCTCACGCTCCTTTTGATTGCGGGCGATCTTGCGGGCTACGGCCACACCGATCACGATACTGGCAAGTGCAAGCAAATTCGGAAACCAGGCTGATGCGAAAATATTACTCATCTCCCTCTCCCTCAAATATGTGGCACAAGGACCACAAAAACCTTCGTCACAATACCACATAATTCATATTTGGCAATACTCTTCTCATTATGTAAAAAACCAGCACATTGTGCTGGTTGTATTTTATCGCCCCGCTTTAAGCAGTGCAGCACAGACGGTCTCTTCCATCGTTCCGTAAATTGGAAAATTGGAATTCGTTCCTCTACAATAATTGCGCGTAATCTGCTTGAGCCCCGGAAAGCCTGCCTCGGCGCCGATGACGATGCGCAACTTTGGATTGTGCATAAGGTGCCCCCGCCATTCGGCAATCTCACCGTAGGTCTCGAGCGCGTACGGCTCACCATTCCCACGTGGACGCTCCTTTGATTCCTCAGGGAGCCAGAATACGAGGCAACCTTTCTCGGCAGCGATTTCGATATAGTGTCGCTCCCAGTATTGCTGGTGTTCGAACTCCCCCATGTGACCATAGATGGAGTGAGGGAGGAGTGGATGATCCTCGGGATACCTGCACGGAAGTGCGGCAGTGAAATGCGGGATATACCCACGCAAGATCGTGCAGAATTTCTGCTGCCAATCATCGCCACCACGGACGGGGCCAGCAAGAAAAAAGAACGGACCATAACTGAAGTCCACAGGACTTACCCGTTTCGGTAAATAGATACGCATAAGACCTCCTTTGCTTCTCCCCCTAAAATACAGGACTTTCCTGAATTGGTCGAGGAAATAAAAACCAGCACATATATGCTGGTTTTTGACTACATCTTCATGGCATCGAATGCCTTATCGAGAATGCCGAGCATCGTTTCGTGCATCGAAGGCTTTGCGTCCTTGCCCTCACCTGCTGCTTTTACAATAAAGGAGAGTGGACCACTCACTGCACTACTTTTTGCATCAGTTGCCAGATACAGGGTGTTCCCGACCACTTCCATGGTGAGCTCAAACGGTAATTCCATGATCTGCTCCATGAAGTCAGGAGTAAGGAGTTCAAATGTCTCCATTGAATCACGTTCATCAGCATACACTTCGAACTCTTTGATGAAAGCATTACTTTCCATCTCATGCTTTACCAAGCCACTTGGACCAAACTGGAGCAGGTGCTTGCGGCGTACAAGAATATCATTGTGATGGATTGGAAGAATAGCTTGCGCAATGAAACAGCTCTTTACCACTTGCCTATTACTATTCATGATATCCATCGTATAGAACTCGACAATCTTGTCGCGGTAATAGCCAACAACATGATTGTTGATATCCGTATTCCCGAATCGTGAGTCCTTAAAGAGCTGGCCCTTGTTCGGTAGCATGAGCCAGCCGAAATCAGGATTGTAGTAGAATCCGTGCTTCTGTGCAAAATGCGCAATGTTTCCATCAAGACTGAATGGATTCTCGGTAGCCTGATGAATAGCATAGAGCTTCCACGTATCCCCACTACGAATGAAATCCCAAGTCTCCGTAAAGGAGCTATTATCCACAAAGAGCTTCTCTCCTGTCTCCTTTTCAATCAGTTCATCTTTTGCGTCTGCAGAAAACTCTACAGAGAATGTATCTTTATTATTGTCCGTTTCGTCAGAGAAATATGAAATGGCAGCGCGATTTATCGATTTGATTGTCGTCGGATTCCTGCGCCCTTCATTGTTGAGCACCGCAAGCTCAAGTGCGATGCGCTTATACATTGAGGGTTCGAGAATCTTCTCGAGTGCGGGGACATCTATTTCACCCCATGCGCGCTGAAACTCAAGGAATATTTCCTTCGCAAGCGTAACAAGATGTTCTCTGTTCCATGCAGGGTCGCTACTTGCGACAGCATCGACAGAAGCATTCACTGCAGCATCTCTTGCATCGCGTGCTTTCTTCACATGGATTGCACTATAGATAACAAGCGCAGCGATACCAAAGACAAAAAGCAGCATGAACCATATACATGCGGGGGACGTACAACTTCCGCCGGCTCCACCACCACCGCTATATGAACCGCCACCACCACCTCCGCCTCCACCCCCGCCACCACTTGAGCCGCCACCTCCCGCTCGAGCCCAGGCAATGACCGGCAATACGCCGAGTACAAACAAAGTTGCCCCCAGCTGATATGCGCGTGTTTGTTTCATTTTTCTATTTTCGCATGATTTCGCCCTAGGAGCAAAAACAACACCGAAGTGTTGTTTATTGGCAAGGCGCTGGTGCTCGGTAATCAATGCGTGTGACGGTGTTGGTGAGCTCAGAAGGATACCAAAGGGTGACTGTATCAAAACCCGCAAAAGGGTTACTTCCATGGGCAGGCGGATAGCAGTAATAGCCGTATGCATATCCATTCGCTGTCGTTGCCGCAGAGCCAGTATTATTATTAATCGGATCTCGAGGAACTTTTGAGAATATACTTGATGTTGCGAGAAATGGAATGAAGTCACCTTGCGCGCTGCTATCGATTCCACTCGTGTTTGACTCACCATAAGCAGAAGTCTGCGGAAGAAATCCTTTCAAGTCAGCATATATTTCGAGTGCAATCTTTATCTGATCGATATCGTGCTTGCGCCGTGCATCTCGTGCTTTCGCGCGCGCAGACGTGAGGGTCGACGTGATCATACTCGAAAGCAGCGCGATAAGCGCAATGACGACAAGCAATTCAATCAATGAGAATCCCTTGGAGTACCTCTTCATATGATGAGTGTAATATATTAATTCTGCTCTCGTGCTGCGAACAATGGATGTAATTTCTCGTAGCTAAGATACGATACGACGAGTAGAGCGAATGCACCCACAGAGTAGAGTATCTCAACCTCAAGACCTTCAACGACCAAATGACTAATGAATGCGGAAATGAAATCGAACGCAAATCCAACATATGCCCACTCTCGAATGCGTCGTGGTGTCTGTGGGAGTATGAGCGCTATTGCACCGAGCACCTTGAACGCCATCAGCATGAATGCAAAATAAATAGGATAGCCCAGGCTCATAATATCGGTAAGCGCCTCAGGTGACTGCCAATTAATGACCGTGAGTACACCCTCGAAAAATACGAGTGAGGCCGTTGCAATCCAAAACAAAGTATAGTACTTCTGCATCACTCTATTTTACACTATAAAATGGAAAAGTTTGATAATAATGCAAAAACAACACCTCCGTGTTGTTTTTACAATTTTCGCCACAAGAGCTCGAATATCTTCTTCTGAAACATTGCTACGGTCTTATTTTGGATAACAGTTGCAGTCTCCGTGTTGTAGTCGATGACCGCCACCTTATCTCCATAGATAACTTGGGAGACATTATATTCAAAAAGATCGAAGTCCGGAGGAACCACTTTCACCTCCCTGTCTAGATTGAGCAACTTCGAATTCTTGTTTTGCTCGTTAGTGATCACGAGCCGCTCGAGCTGCTTCTTATTGCGCAAGAGTCGATATTTCTTTGAAATATATGTCCCTCCCTCGCGCTCGCCATTACGCACCTTCGTAGAGCTGTAGCGATAATAGGTGTCTCCAGGATGAAGGCTCATGGCAACATCATCATAGATTGCCTTTATTGCCTCACGCCCCTCACTGTACTCAACGATTGGTTTCGCACTTCCCTCCCTATGTGCGAGTGCAGTGAGCGTAGCAATATGCTCGTCAAACTTATTGGAGAGCTGCACAAAACGATCCTCGAGTTTGCGGGGTGGAGCTGCCGCATAGACTTTGTATTTTCCTTTCGGGCGCACAACAACCAGTCCCTCCTGCATGAGCTCTTCGAGTGTTGCGTAGATGACCATACGTGTGAGCTTCATTGCACGCGCAATCTCAGAAACACCCGCGGCGCCACTTTGGAGGAGATGCAAATATATCTGACTTCCCCGAACAGTAAGCCCCATATTCGCTAAAAACTCTTCGTGTGCTTTTTGTGGATTGATTTCCATAAGTTGTATAATTTATATACAACTTAATTAAAGCATAATACCTATATTTATCAACGAATTAATTTTGTCTTAATGGAAATTAGTACATATCTGTATATTTTGTGAGCAGATTTCTCTAGTGGTGTTAATATAAAACCAAGAAATAACACCATTTATATGAATACCACAGACCCACTCACCATTCTTGTTGATATGGACGGCGTACTCTGCGATTACGCAGGAGCACACATGACAAAGGTCGCGGAGCGCTACCCACACCTTACTCCATATATTGGGCAGGCACAGCAGTTCTGGAGCAGCGAACTCGCCTTCCCTGAGGAACACCGTGAAGCAATCGAAGCCATTGCACTCGAACCCGGTTTCTTCGAGAACCTTGCGCCAATCGACGGAGCCATCGAGGCTCTACAAGCACTTGTAGCGAAGGGGCACAATGTACGCATCTGTACAGCACCGAAGAAAATTCATACCTACTGTGTACCCGAGAAATATAACTGGGTCAGAAACCATCTTGGACAAGCATTCGTTGAGCGCGTTATAATGACACGTGACAAAACGCTCACCCATGGTGATCTCCTTATTGATGACAAGCCAGTAATCACTGGAGCAGTGAAGCCTCGCTGGGAGCACATCGTCTTCAATCAGCCGTATAATAAGGAGGTGCCGAATCGACGTATTGACTGGTCAAACTACAAGGATGTCCTCGGAGTCTAAAAAATCTGCACTATGCAGATTTTTTGATTGAATTTTCTCATGACTTTCACTCATGACTCATGACTATTGCTTGATGGGGCATTTCCCAAACCAGTACGCAGTAGCATCACAGACCTCACTGCTTCCCGGTGGCGTGCAGGTACCTACTTCCGTACGTACATCTCCGGGCTTGATTGTCGTATAGGTACCACCATGAATCACGCAATAACGTCCTGCAGGAGACTTGAGCGATGCAACGTTCGCGCCGGCTTTGGGACATTGGCCTCGACTGAGTGCCCATTCTTCGCATTGATTGCCATTAGGGAAAATACAAACTCCATATTGTGCACCATTAGGATCCGACTCTATCTTGAGCACTCCCCCGAGTTGCACACAGTTCTCTGATGCGGGATTTGCCCTATTGACGCCTCCACGAACTACACCTGAGGGCTTCCAGTGCACTGCAATCGATGGAGTATTCTGCTCGATCTCTGCAACTTGATCCGCTATCTGCCCATAGACAAGTACTGTTAACAATACACCGGAGATAACAAGCACCGCCCAGCGCGCTTTATCTGAATTAAGGTTCATAATAATAAGTTAGATAATAATTAATTGAGTATTATGCGAGTGATGCATACACGAGCAAGCAAAGTGCAAGAATAATGACCGATCCAACTGAAAAGACGATAATAAAGTATGGCCTTCGAGAGCTCCATTCTTCGCGCAATTGCACAATGAATGAGGGCTGCGGCGCGCGACTGATGTTCTTGCGTAGCTGCAAGCGTTGTCCATTTGTATGCGTACCAAGGTCAACAAAAGCAACGCCAGTTTTGTCTTGCCAGGGTCTGGGATTATAAGAGCGCGACATAATACTATTCTATTATATAGTGACGAAGGCGCAAGGGGATAGCGTTTTTGAAAAACAAAAATTCTAGCTTACGCTAGAATTTTGCAGTACGTAGAAACTCCGGAATAAGGAACCCGAAACCGATAAGCGGAAGAATCACCAGCGCGGCGATTAGGTAAGATTTCAGTAAACGCTCGCGCCTATAGAGCACGAGTTCATGCTCGATTCGGCCCAGCATTTCGAGCACGGCACCCAAATCATGCTTCTCGGGCATTGGATCTTCGATGGCAACAAGGGATTTCGCAAATTCCTTTAGCGGTCCATCATTCCCCTCCTCATGTAACTCCTCTTTCATGCATATATTATACCCTAGGAAGAAGAGGAGAACTAGAGTTTCATCCTTACTTGACCACGATTACACTTGTGCTAGTTTCGGTGAAGAACTTTCACAGAGGAGGGTATACGCGAAAAGCCAAAATACACTCTCAAAAACCCAGGTGGCGGAATACCGCAGTGTTCCGCGGAATACCGATGAATCTCGAGCAGCTCCACGCCCACAAGGCACATCTCAAGAAAATACATAACGACACAATGAGCGCGATCAATATACAGATTGCTGCCGCCATAAAGAAGCGTAAAGCAACGTGTGCTATGTGCAATTTCAAGGGAACCCTCGAAGACTGGATCTTCGTACAGACGTTCCGAAATTCCCCAGGCGAGGGCGTACTGTGCGATACTTGGGAAAAGCTTCCCCCTACCGCATGCATCGTAATCTGCCCCGCCTGTGACGCACACGTTAATGTTGCGGACCACCTCTTTCATACCGAGTTCATCGAAACGATTGAGGAGGAGGATGTTTCTCCCGATATGGTCTTCTGGAAGCTCTTCGAAAAGTACGGGGATCAACCCATCGAAACACCAATTCCCGATTCCGACTAACAAAAACCGCCCCAGGGCGGTTTTTATTCATGGTGCGATTGCCCGCGTGCAGCAAGCACTTCGAGAATTGTAGGATACTTTTTCAGATTGATATCTGCAGCAAGCATCGCTTTCGCTTCATTGCGTGCCGCTTCCACCATCTTGATATTCTTGATGGCTTCCATACCAATATCTGAGATACCCCACTGCTTTCCACCACCAAGCTCTCCTGCTCCGCGGAGCATAAGATCCATTTCAGAAAGTTCAAAGCCATTCTTCGCAGTCGTCATGGCTTTTAATCGTTCGAGTGTCTTTCCCGTCTTTGACTCAGTAAACAAATAACAATGCGCCTGATGTGTACCGCGAATAACGCGACCACGCAATTGATGTAACTGCGCAAGACCGAAACGCTCAGCGCCTTCAATAAGGATAATCGTTGCATTCGGCACATTCACTCCGACTTCGACGACACTCGTTGCAACGAGAATATCAATCTTGTGCTTCGAAAACTCATCCATCACCTTATCTTTTTCCGCAGGTTTCATCTTGCTATGTAGTATGCCAATGCGTTTTCCAGGAAAAACGGACTTTCGGAGACGCTCGGCTTCTGACTTCACATTACGCATCTGCAAGGCTCCCTCCTTTGCCTCATCTGGCTCATCAATGCGAGGACAAATGACATATGCCTGCCTGCCCTCGGTCATCAATTCCCGCATATGTTGATAGACGTTCTCTCTATCTTGTGGCGCGACAACATTCGTGATGATCGGCTTACGTCCACTCGGCATCACATCAAGTAACGTAAGGTCGAGATCACCGTAAAGCGTAAGCGCAAGCGTACGCGGAATCGGCGTCGCCGTCATCGACAAAAGATGCGGGATACGCCCATCTTTCTGCAAAAGTTTCGCACGCTGATTGGTGCCGAAGCGGTGCTGCTCATCAATAATGACATAGGCGAGATGTTCGAATTCCACCGTCTTAGTCATGAGTGCATGTGTACCGATGACTACGGCAATCTCGCCATTGGCCACCCACTTAAGGAGTTGCGTGCGTGATATATCGGTCCAACCACTCGGATTCACTTTTGAGGGGAATTTACGACAGCCTGATCCCGTCATGAGCGCGATTTGAATCCCTGTACCGACGAAATATTTAATGAATGATTCGAAGTGCTGCCCCGCGAGAATTTCTGTTGGGCACATGTAGGCGACCTGAAGTGTGCCAAAGTTCTGCTGCGGTGGGCGTGTCTTGATGGCTGCGAACACCGTCGCAGCAGCCACTGCAGTCTTTCCTGAGCCCACGTCTCCCTCAAGAAGGCGGAGCATTGGATGCTCTGAGGCAAAGTCATGAAAGATTCCATCAATTGCGCTTTGCTGTGCATCCGTCAGTGGGAATCCAAAACACTTCACAAAGTTCGCAACATCCTTTTTGGGAATATCAATTTTCCATGAAGGTGATGCGGCATACTCCATACGTGCCTTCCAGCGCTCGAGTTGAATAAGGAATATCTCCTCGAATGCGAAACGCTTGCGTGCAACTTCTGCGTGCTTGAGCTCACGTGGCGTATGCAGCCAAATGAGTGCGGTTCCAAGAGGTGGAAGATTATAACGGGCGAGAATTTCCTCGGGTATTGGATCAACAATACTATCTGCAACACCAGAGGCGAGGATCTTTTTGATCTTATGATAGATCCATGTCGAAGTGATGCCCTTAGTCTCTGGATAGACAGGGAAAAATCGATCATCACTCGCAAGGCCACCATCGGCAAAAAGTGAAGGAACAAGTCCATTGGGAATTTCGGCGATCTTTTCAATCTCCGGATTAATAAGTGTCATGACTCCACTCCTCTGCGAAAGCTCCCCTGATGCGCGCACCTTATCGCCGACCGCAACAAGCTTTGCCATATAGGGTTGATGGAACCATACGAGTTTTATCTTTCCCGAAAGTTCGCGCATTGTCGCCTCACCCATTGGGACTTTGCTACGGAAACTTTTCTTCGTTTCTACTTTTTCGATTTGTCCGTAAAGACTGACACGTGTACCGAGCGCAGCGAGATCTGCGGAGGTAGCCTTCCCTGCATCGACATGTCGCGCTGGGAAATGATAGAGAATATCGCGGACCGTCAAAATTCCTAAGCGCTTTAGTGCAGTTAATTGAGCGGGAGCAATACGGCCAGTTTTTGAAATCGGGTCATCGGGATGCATGATAATCCTATTATACATGACGGCAATCATTCTCTAGCTATATATATTTATAGCCGTTTCTGGGCATTTTGTGATAAAAGTACATGCTATACTGTTGCATTATGGACTGTACAAATAGAAAAAAGGGATTCACGCTCATTGAACTCCTTGTCACCATCGCGATCATTTCCCTACTCTCCTCCATCGTCCTTGCAACACTGAGGACCGCAAAAGATAAGGCGAAGGTTGCGCAGACTATTGCACAGGTACATCAAATAGAAACGGCATTTAATCTTATCTATGATAAGTATGGATGCTGGCCGCTGGAAGCGACAACCTCGGCTGCATGCGCGAGTACGACAATCATCAACCCTTGGATCTACACGGAACTCTACCCCACCAATGTCTGGTCTATTCGTGATTACATGACCACAAAGACCTCATTCCCTTTTGATCCTACAAAAGAGTGGGCATACAGTAATAATGGGACAGACGAAACGGACTGCACGAGTGAAACCGATGGGGTTATCATCTATGTGCTTGATGCTCCGTACACCGCATACGAGAAACTTGAAACCGCTATCGACGAGACTACTGAAGCGAATCTCTATTCTGCGCAAGCGAAATATTGTGGACACATACAGTTCGAGTGGGCGAATGCGAGTGGAGGAAATATCTACTATCAGATATCGAGAACAACAAGATAAAGAAAACGCCCCCAATTGGGGGCGTGTTTTCGTGTTGTACTACTTCATCGCGAGCAACTGGCTCGCCTTTTCGGACAGCGGTGAGCGTTCCGACTTCTCGAGCGTGATGTGCGCGAAACGAGTGGTGCCGCGGAACCTGCTGATCAGGAACGAGAGCCCGCTCGTGTGTTCGGAAACGTAGGCGGTCTCGTCAATCTGCGCGAGGTTGCCTTCGATAACGAACTTCGTACCCTTTCCTGCACGAGTAATGAGCAGTTCGATATCCTGGGGAGTTCGGTTCTGCGCTTCGCCAACAATAACATAGCGGCGATGCCTCGTCCGTCCGCGCTCATGCGCGATTGCTTCGGAGGTAATGTAGGCCTCCTCGGTAGCCTTACGAGTAACGTTACGCACGCCATCATCAGGGTCGAAGAGCACGTCGAGACTGTCCGCGTACGGGGCCATCCACGGCTTCAGCTTATCCCCCACGTCTCCGGGGAGGAATCCGAGCTCCTTGCGCCCGACGACATCCTGGGAAAGCATGATATTGATTTCGTCGTAACGCTCAGGGCGATCCCCTCCTTCAGCAGTCTGTTCGAGACCTGCGGCGAGAGAGAGGAGTGTCTTGCCTGAACCAGGCAATCCGTTGAGCACCACGATGTCGATTTCCGGATTCATGAGTGCCCACATTGCCAAACCCTGCCTCAGATTCTTTTCCTTGAGGCCGAAGACGCGATGGCCGTTTGAATACGACCAGACCGTGACGAGCTCGACGCCGACCTCAGTAGAGGAGAGCACGAATGCTCTCTTGAAAGGGGCGCCGGGATCGGCCGAGATGGCGAAGTTGCCGGTCAGGAAACGCGGATCAGGTGGCAGGAAATAGTGCTCGATCGAGTTGATGTTCTCGGTCCTGAAGTCAAGACCTTGGAAATACCCAATCGGGAGCTCTTCGACACCAGAACCGAGCAGCACGCTGTCATCGAAAACTGCGCCCGTCGAATATTCTTCGGCGACGAATCCGAGCAGTCCGCACTTGATGCGGAAGTTGGTGTCCATGGATACCACGATGATTTTGTGGTCCTGGAAACGGGCTTCTTTCTGAAGCCCATCGACGATGCTCAGAATGAGGTTATCCTTCTTGCGCTCGTCGAAACATTCGAGTAGGCTGACGCGCACGCGCACGTCTTGGAAGAAGATCTTGCCGGTGGCATCGCCCGCACGTTCGTGTTCGGTGATCGAGATTCCTGCGGTAGCGGGAAGTTTTTCCCTCACGGCGATCGCGCGGAACTGGTCCAGCGAATTTGCGGACATGCGCGCATGGCGCTGAGCCATCGTGCCGCCCTTCTTGTTGTTGTCGAGTTCTTCGATAACCGGGAGGCAGATGAAAATATCATTGTCCTGGAAATGGAATAGAGACAGCGGATTGTGCATGAGCACATTCGTATCGAGAACGAACAACTTCTTGCGATCAGCGGCCGGAGTCTTGGGCATGGTCGGAATCCTCTAGAAAGCGCTGGTCACTACTGTGGCTCAGCGGGGTTGTTGGGAAAGTACGATTTACTGCATTAGTTCTACCACCATCACCGAACCTGGCAAGGGATAATTTGTATAGCTAAAAAGACACTGTGGTATACTTCTTTATACCATGTCTTCCATCCACAACTTTGAAGAGCTCGCTATGTGGCAAAAAGCACGCCTACTTACCAAGGGTGTATATATCGCACTACGAGAATGCCGCGATGGTGGATACAAAGACCAAATACAGAGAGCGAGTGTTTCGGTCATGAGCAACATTGCGGAGGGATTCGAGCGGGGAACGAAAAATGAATTTATTAATTATCTCTATATCGCAAAAGGGTCTGCGGGTGAAGTACGTGCGCAGCTCTATGCAGGGCTTGATATCGGATATTTAAATATTGAAACATTTGAATATTTAAAGGATCTCGCGACGCAATGCTCAAAGCTCATACATTCGTTCACGGAAAAAGTAAAAGCGAATGATAGAAGCGGCATTCAATACAAACGCCCAGAATACATAGACCCGATGGAATCCATTACGAAGGAGCATGATCCGGCGTTGTGGGAAAAGCTGTATGGGAAGAAAGGGTCTACATAAAACCAAGGAAATGCTTTCGCATTTCCTTGGTTATTTTGTCCATCCAGCACGACTCGAACGTGCGACCGGCCGTGTATAACATCGGCCATTTTGTCCGCCCTGCAGGACTCGAACCTGCGACCAGTCGTGTATAAGACGACCGCTCTACCAACTGAGCTAAGGGCGGATATATTTGAGAAAGGGCGGACAATGACGCCAGGCGATGTTGCTGGTCACAGTCTCGCCACCGCGAGGCAAATCAACTCACGGTAATGCATACATTACCGTTTTCCAGTAAGACGCTGCACCTTATTTGCGAAAGAATACCTCGATTTCTCTTGGATGCTTTGTAGTTTAGCAGAATACGCAAACCTCGCAACCTGAATCCCCTCCCAATCCACACCCATACATCCTCCATAGTATTTTATGTTATACTAATGGCATATGGAAAATGACATTCAAACCCCACGCGACGAGGTGACCGAAACCTCATCAGTCGCACAGAGTCTCACTAAGGAGCTCGCTATTACGCGCATCACAAAGGAGTTCGCAGCACAGATTGCACGCGAGGTAACCGCAGCGGAGATTATTCTCTTTGCAGCAGCATTCGCTACATTGCCACTCATGGATTTCATTGCAAAGGCATTTGGCTCACTCGGTAGCGCAACACAAGTTCTGTATGCAATCGTTCCAGCAGCAGCATTTGCACTTGGCTACTGGTTCTCAAAGGATAAAGTAACCGCGGTTGGAGTATTCCTCCATTCAATCGCTGCGATTGCACTCCTCATGGCCGCAATCGCACTCCTTCCTATGGTTCCAGGAATGCAGCAGGTACTCACTGGTCCAGGCACCATCGCACTTGGCATGCCAATCTTGACCTTTATCTTCCTTTTCGCAGCAGCACGTGTACCAAACACAGGCGCAAGCTACATCTTTGCTTCTATCGCAGCAATGATGATCTTCTTCCTTTCTGCAGCACAGCTCCTTGGCATTCCATGCAACAATGCACTCCTCAGCAACTCAGATAAGGCAGCACAGATCTGTTCTGCAACTCCTTATGTCCAGAACACACTCATCCCTGTAGCGATCTTCATCCTTGGCTACTTCACGTTCCAAGCAAAGAAGGCATAATAAAAAATAACCACTCATGTGAGTGGTTATTTTTTATTATTGATTCATATCATTACGCTTCACCCGCTTTTGCGTTCGTGACGCATTTGGGGTAATAGTGTGTTCCACTGAATCATGACGTACAACAGGTACGACCGGTTGTTCTCCGGGAGGGATGACGTGCTCCTCTGGTGCGCGCTCTACCGCCTCTGGAGTAGGTACTTCATCCACTGAGGCAGATTTAATGACCTGCGTGCGCTCATTTTTTGCGGGTGCGATTGGCTTCGCTACACCAGCAATACCGCTACGCGAAATCAAATATGCTTCTTCACCATGGCGCTTCTTTGGACGAATGCCTGAGAGAATAAGAATCTGCTCGTACTCTTCACGCTCCATCGTCTCCTTCTCCACAAGTGCAGTCGCGATTGCATCAAGTACGTTCTTATACTGCGCAAGAAGTGCACGCACGCGCTTTAATTGTTCATTCATGATACGCGACACCTCAGAGTCTATGCGAGATGCAACCTCTTGAGAGTAATCACCGTCATATCCTCTGCGGTTAAGCATCGGTACTCCACCTTGTTCAAAGGCAACGGGCCCAATGAGTGCGGACATGCCGTACTTCGAAACCATGTCTCGTGCAAGATTTGTCGCAACCGCAAGATCATTTGATGGACCAGTAGTAAGGTCATCGAACATCATCTCCTCAGCGACATATCCCCCAAGTGACACTGCAATATCATCGAGAAATTCGTTACGCGTATGGAAACGACGTTCCTCTGTGGGAAGCTTGAGTGTATAACCCGCAGCATGGCCACGAGAAATGATTGAGATCTTATGGACAGGATCAGCATACGGAAGCAGTGATGCAACAAGTGCATGACCTCCCTCGTGATACGCAGTCACCTTCTTCTCATCCTCAGAGAGAATATGACTCTTACGCTCTGGACCAATCATTACCTTCTCTATCGAACGAATGAAGTCGAACTGTGCGACATGCTTGCGATTCTCTCGCGCAGCCAAGATTGCTGCTTCATTCACGAGCGAATAGAGGTCAGCCCCTGAGAATCCAGGTGTACGCTCTGCAACCGTACGCAGCACCACATCTTCTGCGAGTTTCTTGTTACGTACATGGACGCCGAGAATTTCCTCACGGTCCGCAAGATCAGGAAGATCGAGCGTCACGCGACGATCGAAGCGACCGGGACGGAGCAGCGCAGTGTCGAGCACATCAGGGCGATTCGTTGCAGCCATGACGATAACTTTTTCGTTTGGCTCAAAACCATCCATCTCAACGAGGATCTGATTGAGCGTTTGCTCGCGCTCATCATTACCACCACCCATACCTGCACCACGCGCACGACCTACGGCATCGATTTCATCAACGAAGATGATGGCGGGAGCCTCTTTCTTTGCAAGACGGAAAAGGTCACGTACGCGACTTGCGCCGACTCCGACAAACATTTCAACGAACTCCGAACCAGAGAGATGGAAGAATGGTACCCCTGCCTCACCTGCAACTGCACGCGCAAGCAACGTCTTTCCTGTTCCTGGTGCGCCCATGAGCATGACACCCTTTGGAATCTGCGCACCAATATCGAGGAACTTCTTCGGCTCTTTAAGGAAATCCACGATCTCTCGCAATTCCTCCTTCGCCTCCTTCGCACCTGCGACATCTGCAAAGGTGATGCGCTGCGCAGTATCATCAGGATAGATGATGCGTGCCTTGCTCTGACCAAATGAGAATGCCTGCATTGGACCTCCTTGTTTTGACTGTCTCGTCATGAACCAAAGAATTCCAAAGAGAAGTAGTATAGGGAAAAGGAATGGCGCAAGTGCCATGAACCAATATCCAAATCCAGATGGCTCTACAAGCGTGAGTTTGAATGTCGCAAGATCCTCAGCAGTAAGGCCGAAGTTCTTGAACGTCTCAGTGAGTGATGACTCGAGCTCTTTCTTTGCAGTCTTCTCGATAGACTTTCCTGTAGCGGGATCACTCTCGTGATAGATAACGGTAAGTGCGTCACCATCTACCTTCACTTCACTCACTGCCTGATGATGAATATCAAGAGCAAGCTGCGAAAGCGGAATGACACTATTATCTGCCGTCTTACGATGATCCGTAAAATATGAATATCCCCAAGCAAAGAGGAGGAATACGATAATCAAGGTCAACAAATTCGAAAGAAAAGGAGCGGGGGTCGGAAGCTGCGGCTGCTTGCCATTTCCATCTTCACCCTGCCCCTTTTTCATTGGGTTTGGTAGCTGCATATGTGGCAATTATAACACAGGAGTTTCTTGGCGCGTAAGGTGTTTATATCATTGACAGTACTCATACAAAGCATATACTGGCTCTTACACTGCTCTTTCCCAACAACCACAGGAGGATGCGCATGCATCAAAACAGCTCCACCAACAATCTTCTCGTCGAAGACGTCGAACACCGCTACTGCACGCTCTGCGACTGCGCCGACACCGCCCACACGCGCGAACTCCACAAGGAACGCCGCGAAACCAGCAACGAACAGCCCGCGCACAAGCCGTCGCTGCATCGCAAGCGCACCCGCCGACATGTGCAGATGATCCAGATCGAAGCTCCCCGCGCCGGCGAGTTCCGCAAGGATAACCCCGAAGAGCTTCTCGAACGTGGTCTCGCGACGAAGACTTCGCACACCAGCGGCCAGGAAGCCTTCCGGCCTATCAAGAAGAAGCGCTGCCGCTTCGAGCGCAAGGCCATCCGCAGCCTCAAGGAAATCGCCTGGGACTAACCCATGGCACCACAAACGGGAGCATCGCTCCCGTTTTTTATTTGACTCACAAAGAAGAATATGGTTGTCTTGGAGCAGTAAGCACAAATAAAGGAGCGGTCATGGCTATCCCTCTCTACTGCCCGAGCTGCCAAACACTCATTGGAATAGAAGCAGAGAGCACAACCCTCAATCGTGCACTTTGCATGATTGATTCAGAATTCGCCGACATGAATCTACCTCACTGTCCCGGCAAAATTCATCACAAAGATCCGGTTGTATTTATCTCTTCCGCATTCTTTGGGTGGATCAAGAAGAAGAAGACCTTCTATCCTGAAACGGGAACCACGACTGAAGCAAAGATCTACAAGGGTCCGAAGTCGTGGTTTGCGCTCTGGCTCATCTATGCAGTACACCTCGAACCCAACGAGCGCCTGTTCTTCAATTTCGCAGTCATCTATAAGGGTCCCGATGGGAAGCTCGAGGGTAAGGGACTCGAAGAGCTTGGCCTCAGATAAAACAAAAACCGCCCCTGGCGGTTTTTCATTTTGAGTCAGTTTTGATTTCCTTTCGTGATTTCCACCATGAAGAAATCTTATCAAGAAAAAGGAAACGGATGCCAAGAAATTCGAGCCCAAGCAGTGCAATCCAAGAACCTGGGGTAAGTGGGGTCACAAGTGCGAGCAAGCCGATTACAATGAAAACGACTCCGAGAATTTTCTTGAGTGAGGGTGGAATCTCGCGCATGCGCTGGAGGATGGACATATGTTGATGATAACACAAAAAAGCCGAGCAATGCTCGGCTTAGAAATATTACTTGGGCTCCTCAGCTGGACGGACCCACACAACGTTGTCAGAGAGGCACTCAAGCACGACGCCGGGGCAAGGGCACGGTTCCCACTTTCCATCAGACGAAGAATACACGTCGGTCGCAAGCAGTACAGTGCACGGCTTGATGAGTGTTCCATACACATACGCAAGCGACGCGGGATGCGCATGATGCGTCGGCGAGGGAGCAGATCCATCAGGAAGTGTATGCACAACAGGTCGTACCCAGATGACTTCGCAGCCGCTACAGAGTTTGAGGCCAGGCCACTCGCATCGCTCCCAGTTACCGTTTTCAGCCGGATGTACATCGCTCTCGGTGAGCTTGGTGCCCGGCTGGATGAGCTCTCCGTAGATTGACTTTCCAGACTTCGGATGCGTGTGTAAGCGCGCTGCGCCCATAAGTACCTCCTAAAGATTCTAAGGTTAGACTAATGGAAAAGCAGTAAATTGACAATGGGGGCGCAGTGTGAGAATGTGAGCGAAGATACATTGGAGGTTTGATGCGCACAAAAACGCACACAACAGAAGTTCTCTTTGACCTCGCATGCGATGAGGTCAGCATACGTCCCGAGGACAAGCGGACGATCGATGCACTACTTGCACAACTGCGCGAAAAGAATGAGCATACGCATAAGCACTATTTGCACATGCTCCGCGTCGGGCTACTCTGCCGTGAAATCGGCAGATTCCTTCACCATGAGGAGAAACCGCTCCTCTTTGCGGGCGCACTCCACGATCTCGGTAAGGTACAAAGTCCGACCGAGGTGCTCGGAAAGACCTGTGGCTGGCACGGGGGCGATGCTGCACGTATGCGACCGCATGTCATGGATGGCTATCGCATCCTGCGTGGCCGACTCGACTTCACCGCAGAGATCGTTGTACTCCATCACCGCTTCCAAATGAATGGGTATCCGAAGAAGCTCCCCTTCCCGCTCCATGAATACGATGAAGCGAATAAATTGCTCATCATGGAATACGGAAGAATCCTTGCGATCGCGGATTACTATGATGCATTGCATCGCGAAGATAAGGGTGAAACCCTTAATGCAGATGCCATAAAGGAGCGGATGTTCGAGGGAAATACGGATAGGACGAAGTTGATCCATGCGCTGTATGAGGCGAGGATATTGAGATAGAAGACAACCCGGCAGTAGCCGGGTTTTTTGATGTGGGAAAAATTGAAATTAAATACCACTCAACCGAAATGAGTTGCCTAAACTTTTTAGAGTACCATGGTGGGTTCGCGTCGCATGACCATTTCAGGAGGAATGGCACCGCTTTTCATTCTATTTTTCTGGTCAGTAATCCTCTTGCCTGTATCAACGAAACCAAGACTTTCGTAAAACTTTATTGCTCTTACATTATATAGAACAACTTCAAGAATTGTCGGTTTAGAAGAATCTGCATAATATTGTATGGCAGCCCACATAGACCGACCAATTCCTTGACCAAAATATCCCGGAAGAATGTAGAGCATTGCAAGCCGATTGTAATCGAGGTGCTTCCCCATTGCACAAAATCCAACAGCCTTATTATCTATTTTTGCAACCAATGCATTAAAATTTTCATGCTTATTTTCAACACTCTTTATTGTCCTTGCAATGCCTTCCTTAGAATTTTTACCACTGAACCAATCATTAATATCATCCTCCGTTATACCAGCACCTTTGTTGGGATACGTAGCGAGCCAAGAACGATAAAGAAGGTCCTGAATCTCAGGAACATCAGCGGGAGTAAGAGGTGAGATTTTGAGAGTATCGATATTCATAATAGGCCCAAAGTAGCTACGAAACTTAGAGTGCCAGAATTTGATATTTAGTCAATTGCGTTTAGGAATCGACCCACAAGTCACTAAGAAGATTGCGATGCATTAGGGAGGCGAAAAACACTTCGCGTTTTTACCTCATTGGGCACTCGGAAGTGCACGAAATATGATTCGGGAATCGCCCCTTCGTCACTAAGTATTTTGCTTCGCGCACTCGCAAAATACTAAGTGCGAGTAGGGCCAGGACTCGCCGACTGCGCGCACGGCTGGATTTATCACGAGCGAAGCTCGGATAAAATCTGCGCCGGTGCGGCAGTAGCACCGGCTCCGCCCTTCAATTCCCCCCAATCTCTGCAAAATGAAACCACCCGAAAGCTTTCGCTTTCGGGTGGTCATTTTGTGGAGATGGGGGGAATTGAACCCCCGTCCAAATCGAAGTAATGAATGTTTCTACGAGCGTAGATTCTTTAAGGTTTAGTAGAGAGCGATAGAAAAGAAACAAAACTCACTCAATACGAGCACTGAATTTCGGAAATCGTAACGTGCGTACGATACCTATCCTTATGAAGTGATCGTGGGATAGAGCCTATAAGGAGTCCTCCCTATGCCACGTCGCTGACGACTATGCGTATGCGAATGAGAAGTCCTTGGCACCAAAATATGGTGAAGCAACTCCGGTGCGATTGTTTGCACTTATGGTTTACCGATATGATTGCGGAGGTAATCGGCATCTCCGGCGCGCACTATTCATTACGGATCGACCTGTCGAAGCCAAGTCATCCCCAATTTTGAAACATGGTTAAGTTACCTAGCGTATCTTCATGGCGCGAGCGATCTCTCGCTCCGCTTCACGCTTTTTGATTGTCTCACGCTTGTCGCCCTTCTTCTTTCCTTTGGCGATTGCGATAGAAACCTTAATAACTCGCCCTTTATTATACACTGCAATTGGCACTATTGTCAACCCCTTCGTTTCTTCAGCTTCCTCCAATTCCTGAAGCTCTGCCTTGTTTAAAAGGAGTCGTCGGTTACGCTGCGCCTCATAACCTTCCGCAACTGGCTGTGCCTGGTAGGGTGGAATTTCCATACCCACTAGAAACGCCTCCTTGCCGCGCACGGTTACGTGTGCACCCTCTAATTTCCCATGATGCGCACGGAGTGACTTCACTTCCCCACCCAAAAGCTCCATACCGGCTTCAAAGGTATTAAGGATTTCGTAGTCAAAACGCACTCGTTTATGTTCGATCAGATTGGCCATTGCAGACATATACTAACGTATATTTGATGAATAGGGAATATGAATTTTTCACTCAACAGCTCGCGTGTATGCGCAGAGAGTTATCCCCTCACCTACTATCATTCATGCATGAGTTCATGCTATACTATAGTAAAGTAATAAACTTACTATGAGCAAAAATTTCATTCCCTATCGTGAGATCAAATGCGCCAACTGTCTCACGACTTACACTCCGAGAGTACAACTTCCCAAGTTTTGTGCAAAATGCCACTCGCCGAAATGGGACAATAAGATTAAAATGCAAAATCGCGCAGGCAATGGGGTTCGCGTAAAGCATAGTGATCGCGGGATTAAAGGTTAAACTTTTTGTATGGAAAAACTCGAGCAGTACAAACTTTTTGTGCGCACGCACAAGTTCGATATCGCAATATTCACCCTTCGTTTCGTGCTTGCATTCATTTTTGTTGCGCACGCAGCAATCAAAATTGCCTACGTTGATGATACGTTTGATACCTTTGTTGCATACGGGGCTCCTGGCATATTTGGGCTCATCCTTGCACTCATTGAACTCATTACGGGAATCATGATGCTTGCAGGCTTCGTCGTTGAAGTTGCCGCAGTAGCGCAAGCACTTATTGCACTTGGGTCTATATATGTCGTTCATGGAAGTCGTGGCTTCTTCATCGAAAATGGTGGCTATGAATATGCGCTACTTATCCTTGCAGCGAGCACCGCGATCGGACTCCTTGGGCCTGGCAAGATCGTGCTTGCAAAGCGCTATGCACGCACGGCTCGTTCACTTCGGGAAGGAGGCGTCGACGCAGAAAGCCACCCACTTGGCACATAAACAAAAAACACAGCGTACGGGCTGTGTTTTTGCATGAACTATTCAATAGACTTTTGCATGACCTCCTTCCGCAACTCCGTATCGCCACGTGAGATGACTTCAACAACCCCCGGAGGAGTGACCGATAAAGTCTGCTCCGGAGCTGCAACTGCCTTCATGGGAGCGCTAACAGGAGCGATAGGCAATACAGGCGCCGTGGCGCGCTTTGCCGCCTCTGGACTTCCTGGCGAACGGTAGAGTGTATAGTCAACAATAGCCTGAGCAGCAATAACGGGTGCTCCAGAATTTTCTGCAATACCCTCAATGAATACATAATCGCCCTCCTTTATTGCAGCAGCATCAAGCTTTCCCTGTTGACCCTTGACCTTCGTTACTGCAGAGATTACCACCTTCCACTCGCCACCCCAGGTCTGTACGGAAATACCGCGTGAGGCAACGCTCTTAACAATACCGCGCACCTTTGCACGACCATTGTCATTTACTTCTACAGAGCGCATCTGTTTAGCATACTGCTCAACTTTAGGATTTGCGGTTGAACCACTAGCCGCAACTACAGTAGCAAACATGCGCTGCGATTGTGCTGCACTAAGCTTATCGGCACTAAGTCCGATTGCAGTCTGGAATATCGCACTTGCGGCAACGAGTACAAGTGCCGCAACCATCATGAAATGCAAATCTGTATGTTTGTCTTGCATAGAATATTATAAGAACTAATAAAGAAGAGACGCAGCATCTCTTCTTCGTCCCATCAAAATTCGGGACAAAAAAGAGAGGCAACGCCTCCTCCAATATTGTTATTATATTGCATTGAGAATTTCCGTCAACAAAAGTTATCCACAACACAATAAAAAAACTCCGCCGAAGCGGAGTTAATGGAAAGAACTTCAGGAACTCTTGGGGCGCTCGGTGAAGCGCACGGTGTCGTCCTTGCTGACGATCGTGTCTTCCTTTGCCGGCTTCCCGTTGACGTAGGCATTCTTGCCCTTAAGGGAAATACCCTGACTCTCGGCAATCTCGCCGACCGTCGTCGAGAGAGTTTCCGTGACCCGCGCAGGCACCTTGACCTGCTTCTTCTGGGTCTCCCCTTCAAGCGGAACTTGTTCCAGACTGATGTCGATCTCGTGTTTGTTCACGGGTACCTCCTTAGGTGTGGGGTGTGATGGAAAAACGTTCACCACCGACGATACCTTCCGTCTGTACACGGATACTACCATCGGACCAAAATGCGCACAAGCGCTCTACTGCTTCCGCTGCGACCATAGTCGATGCGGTGATGATGCCATGGGCACCACAGCCTTGACCGGTCGCATCCGCATCATCATAGAGAAAGTGCTCATAGTGCGCGATATCCTCGGGTAACGAGGGGCGCACACAGAACACCGTGAAGAATCGACGCGCGACACGCGTATCGATGAACACATCGACGAGCGGATTTTTCCTAATCTGGGACCAGATCTTCTTTCGCGCAGACATGGTGTCGACGCAAGCAAAGACCGAACCCTTCAGTCGCTCCTGTCCCTCATAATAGCGGCGCTCAGCTTTTACCGTAAGGCCAACTTCATCGAGGAGCCTTTTTGCCACGATGTCGGCCTTGAAATAACCGAGGTCTTCGAGAACGAAACGGGACGCGGGGATGTTGTGCGATTCGACCGCATCGCCATCGATGATGGTCATGCGCTCGACGCCAATGCGTGCAAGCATATCGGCGACATTGCTGCCGACTGAACCAACACCAATGACGGTAACCGTGCGGGTATGCTCGGGGTCAAAAAGATCGGACTGCATGGAAAAATTCATGCGATTCATTACACCTCCTCTACACTCGCAACAGGCCACTCAGTAACGGGATGGAATACCACATTTTCATGGGTATACCCGTCCTCAAGAGAAATGATGAAAAATTCGATCGCATCACCAAAACGGAATTCGGCAAGCGCGCGCTTGATGGTGTCGGAGACGTTGCCGAGACACATCCCCGTTTCTCGCTCAATGTGCGGATGAGGTATGCCATCAGGATGATGGGTTTCCCTCGGCCACACATTAAGGTTGCCGTCATACATGAAGAGGGCTTCGATTGTACCGATGCGGTACGTTACGGACTCATGGGTGATGCGGAGTTCATTGGTCACGAGGTGAATGCCGTACCCTGAGACGATCTCGATCTTTGCAACAAGTGGATGCTTTTCGAAACGCCGGATACTCTCAAGGAGGGCATCTCGATGTTTCTCGTCGAACGTATTCCCCGCAGCACTGAAAACGAGTGGTGTCGTACACTGCTTCTGCAGCATATGGAGCTCTCGTCGCAACTTGAGCAGCTCTTTTTCGTGCCGCTGTATGCGTTCGTGTACATCTCCAATCTCCTGCTCGCACTCTTTGCGCACCTTCTTTTCGGCTCGCACCATCTCTTCGGTCACCCCATCACCATCGATAGGGAGAAGAACGGGACGTACTGCATCACTTGCTGTCTCGTACCCTGACTTCTGCTCAGACCAGAGCACAACAACGTCAAGCAAGAGCTGCAGCAAGCAGGTACTTGCGTACACGCCGCCACGCTCAGTGAGCGTTGAGGGGTGGAAGAGCACGTAGATTGTGTTATCGATGTACTGCATGAGGGCCACATCATTCTCGAGCACCACTCCGCCGCGAAGCGGGCAGTGCGGGAACAAGACGGGCATGCCTTTCCCATTTGCACTCAACTCGATACCCGCAACAGACTTGAGAGTGTGACGTTGCGTCGCAGCAATGGGTCCTGCGAAGAAAAGTATGTCGAGCTCATCGGGAGAGCGCATCGGAAGAGGCGCACGCGTATCACCGCGGGTGATGTGGCATACAACTTTCTTCACGCCATAAAGCCCTACCACCTGAGCGAAGGTCTCGAGGGCATCCTTGTTTTCGGCAAGGAGCTCCTCGATCTGTATTTTTCCACGAGGATCATCGCAGGGAATGGGACCAGCTTCGATGATCGCAACGGGCGGAGAAATGAGCGGAAGCTCTTCCTCCCCGACCATGCACATCATCGAGAGTGGTGTTGTCTTCTCCGAGCGGAGAGGAAAAAACGAATCGGGCAAGAGCCCAATACGCACCTTGCACGGATGTGTGCTAATCGCCACATCGATCTCTGCATCGACCGGCAACCCCTCAGTGGGAATTGCTCCCGAATACAAAATCGGAACTGCAACGTGACACGTTTCCACAGAACCTCCAAAAAGAAATATCTGGCACAGTTCTACAATATTTTAACCTAAATGTCAAAAATGTAACCTGGTAGTATTTCTCCCCTCTTGCATCAATAAAACGCGTTCCAGATTTCACTAAACATACGCCGAGGAATTTTTCGCTAGTTGCCTTTGCTGGAATGAGCACTGCGAATGAGCCGTATGCGTATACGGTGAATGCAGAGCGGAATGAAGCAAAGGCAAATCGCGGAAAATAACCGGCGCTGAACAACCCTGCACACAACGTCCGCCATTTGCGCATGCCACAGGAGGCGGCATAAAAAAATCAACGTGCCATAGGCCGTTGATTTTTTAGAAGCGCAAATGGCTTTATGCCATTACCTCCTTAACGATACGAGTGAAAGTCTCTGGGTTCTCCTGAGCGAGGGTTGAGAGAATCTTGCGATCGAGCGCAATATTCTTCTTTGCTGCTGCTCCGATGAACTTTGAGAATGAGGTTCCCAGTGGCTTGACCGCTGCGCTAATGCGCACCTGCCAGAGTCGGCGGAAATCATTCTTCTTATCGCGACGATGAGCGAAGGCGTAAACACCTGCCTTGCGGAGTGCCACCTTTGCCTGTGCCTCCTTCGTACTGCGAGCATTGCGGAAGCCCTTGGCTGCCTTGAGCACATTGCGGCGACGCTTAAGGGACGTTGTACCGCGCTTTACACGTGACATATATTTCTGTGATTAGTTTGGTTAATAACGTCCTATCCGACGTTCGATAGGAAACGAGCGGCTGTCTTAGCCGACATGTTGAGTGCGGTGCGACCCTTGCGGTTAAGCTGGGTAGAACGGCTCTCAAGAGCGTTGTAGTGGTTGATGCCTGGCTTGCGCACGAGTGCCTTACCTGACTTTGTTACCTTAACACGCTTTGCGTATGACTTGTTGGTCTTCATAATAGTTCTTTATGCTTTTGTCTCCTTTGCAACTTTTACGTCCTTCTCGTCTTTGGTGTCCTTTTTTGGCTTACCTCTTTCGAGAACGGTCGAGAGACCCTTAGGTCCACGCTTCGGTGCTTCGGCTATTTTGTAATCCTCGGAAACGAGAACAAGGACACGATGCAGGCGCTCATCGAGAAACTTTGGATCGAGATATTTCGCTCGTCCTGCAAGGTAGAGGTCCAGCTTGACGCGATGACCTTCCTTGAGCCACTCAGAAATTCGCTTTGCTTTGAGCTCGAGATCGTGCTCTCCAGTCGCGATTTTAATCTGAACAGTCTTCGTTTCCGTGACATGTGCCTTTGCACGTGCTTCACTCTCCTTCTTTTGCGTAGTGTACTGAAACTTACCATAATCAGTAATTTTTGCAATAGGCGGATCGGCCTCTGGAGAGATCTCGATCAAGTCAAGACCGCGCTCTTTTGCAAGCTTAAGAGCGTCCTCTGTGGACATGATACCGAGATTTCCCTTTTCATCGTCGATCACGCGAAGGTCGCGAGCACGAATTTGGTTATTTATCCTTACTTTTTCTTTCACGGGGATTATTAATTAGTGGTCAAAGTATAGCAGACAATTATAGTTTTGTCCAATGAAAAGCGTGCATTTACGCCAGTTTTTGAGCAAATGTAGGAAATATTTTTGGTATTTCGAATTATGCCACATTTTTATCCCGTGCGGAGCCCTCAAGGCCCCTACTCCTGGCATTAAAAACAGAAAATCCCCTTAATTAGGGGACTTTCCATTGTTAATCCTCAAACTCGAGCTCAATCGTTGTGCCAAGCTCAGGAACCGTTGCATCGAGACCCAAATAATCCTTGATACGCTGTGCAAGAAACATAGTACTGCGTGGTTCTCCAATTGCCACGAACACTTTCTTGAGTGTCGCTGAGCCTTTCTCCACAAACTCTACCAAGTGATCCATGTCCTTGTGTCCAGAGTAACCATTAAGCACAGAGAGATGTGCGCGCACATCAACTTCGGCATCGCCGATACGAATATGACGATCACCATCAATGAGCCTTCGGCCTACCGTACCTGCTGCTTGATAACCCGTAAGCAATACCGCGGTCTTCTCATCACCTGCAAAGTGACGGAAGTGATGCATGATGCGTCCACCATTAAGCATTCCCGATCCTGCCATAATCACCTTTGGACCATGCTGGTCCCAGATCGCCATACTTTCGGCGCGTGTCTCGGTGAAGAAAAGATTTGGAAAACGGAAGACATCGTCACCACTCTTAATGATATGCTGCACCTCCTTATTGAAGTACTTATTACTACGGTGATAGACCTGTGTCGCCTTAATCGCTAGCGGTGAGTCAACATAAATCTTCACTGTTGGAAGCTGATGATGCTCAACCATTTCATTGAGCTCAAAGAGCAGCTCTTGTGTACGCTCAATGGAGAATGCAGGAAGAAGAAGTGTGCCACCTTTTGCAACACTCGCCATGATGGCCTTCTTGAGATTCTCCTTTCGATCTTCTCTGTTCTCATGATTGCGATCACCATAGACTGCTTCCATAAGGAGATACTTCACTCCCTCAATAGAATCCGTATCACGGATGAGTGGCGTCGGAGAATTACCGAGGTCGCCAGTGAATACCATAATATCCCGACCAAGCTTAAGGAACATCATCGCAGATCCGAGCATGTGACCTGCATCCTTCATCTCACAGGAGAGATGGTCTGCCAGTGGGAATGATTCATAATACTCCTCAGTGTGCCAAAGACGCATCGTCTTCTCAACGTCAGACTCCTCATAGATTGGCTCCGTGCCATCGCGCGTTGCCTCGTGCGCAAGAATGCTTACCGTATCATGGAGCATGATGTCAGCAAGTTCCTTCGTAGGAACAGTCGAAATAATGCGCCCTTTGAATCCCTCTTTTACAAACTTCGGAATACGGCCGACATGGTCAATATGCGCGTGGGTCACGAGCAAAATATCAATGGTCTTTGGGTCAACCATGAATGGGGCATGATTACGCTCGTCGGCATAGTGCGCCCCCTGATAAAGCCCACAGTCAATCATGATCTTCTTCCCCTGTGCCTCGAAGTAGAAGTTATTGCCCGTTACTGAGTCTACGGCACCGAAGAAACCTATTCGCGCTTTGTGTGACATATGCTGGTATTATATCCCAGAAATCAATATTATGGCAGAGTTCGGGGCGTGTACGCAAGTTTACAATTCTTTTTTTGAACGTACTCTAAAGAGAGCTGCACACTATGGGAGGCGCTATGACCAGCAATACTCCTTACCTCAATATCCCCACCGATCAAGACAATGCGGAATACCTCCTCCTCACCCAGGGGAAGATGGTCATGATGGGAGAAATCAACGAACAGTCGTATGCGAAACTGTTCGGCAATCTTCTTCTGCTTGATGCCATTGGAAGTCCCGACGTCGAGCTACACATCAGTAGCGACGGCGGCAGTGTCACCTACGGATTCATGATGTTCGATGCGATCAGACTCTACAAGGGCAAGATCATTGGTATTGTCCCTGGAGGGCAAGCAATTTCGATGGCCTCCGTCATCCTGCAAGCGTGCACGCTCCGTAAGATGTCACGGCACTCTTGGATGAATATTCACACTGCGCTTACGAAGAACCCTATCAGTTATGCAGATATCGTCAGCGCGGGAAAAATGAAAAAACTTACTGAGGTTCTTAAAATCTCCACGGAGCGCATCCTTGATGCATATATGCTCCGTGCGAAAGTATCGCGGAAACGCATCGCTACCCTCATGGGCGAGAATAAGGAATTGCCTCCTGGCCTTGCTCTAAAGCTCGGCCTTATCGATGAGATCATTTAAACCAGGCACCCTTCGGGGTGCTTTTCTTTACAAATTATATCGAACGCGTAATCTATAGAGAGAACGACACAGGAGCGAGTCATGAATGATATCCCAGTGCGCAGCAACCTACCCCCTGACCAAGCAACTGCAGAGCAGCTGCTACTCGCAAAAGGAATCATTCTTATCTTTGGTGAAATTAATGATGCTGCTTTTGAAAAATTGAGTGACCAGCTCCTTCTCCTTGAGGCTGTGGGTAGTCCCGACATCGAGGTACGCTTCGACAGTACTGGTGGGGACACTCTCCCAGGATTCCTCATGTACGACCTACTGCGCTTGTACAAAGGAAAGACAACCGGCGTCATCACGCACGAAGCGACGTCCATCGCCTCAGTGGTCTTCCAAGGCTGCGCGGTACGAAAAATCTTCGAGCATGGTTGGATACATATTCATACACCAACTTCAAACGATCCTCTCTCGCTCGCTGCACTTGAGAACGCAGCAAATATTAAGGACCTCAGGCTCGGGCTCAGAAAGTGCTGCGGCCAAATGCTCGACGTCTATGAAAACCGAGCGCGTTGCACCCGAGAACAGATCAGGGGACTCATGGATGAGGATCGACCTCTCTTTGCCGAAGAAGCGCTCAATCTAGGCTTCGTCGACGAAATCATATAAATCAAAAAATTCAAGCACCCAATGGGTGCTTTTTGTGTCTAAAATATGGCTCTATAAAGGCTCGCTTTATCTGCTACCATATATGTTATCTGTGAATTGCGAAAACTGGGGTTGTGTTACTATGAATAGGTATTGGGAAAAACCCTAATCGAGTCAAAGGGCTAGCTCATATCGCCGTCATTCTTGGATGCCGTGCTGCGGCCGCCCACTTATCTACTAAGGCTCATTCCCAATACATATAAAAACAGCTCCATGCGAGCTGTTTTTACTACCGCATTTTTGAATCAAAAAAACAACCGAGCAAAGCTCGGTTGTTTTCGCATTTCTAGACTGAGAATAGTTTTGTATCCTCGTATTCTCAAATCGAAAAGTTGGGATGAGATTGCTCTCGCTGGAGCTTTGCCGACCGTCGGAGCCGTAGGTGTTCTACGGTGACGAGGCGGCAAAACGAAGCGTGAGAGCAAGCTCGCCCAAATCTTCGATTTACTCAATGATGCCGTCGAGATTTACATCATAAAGCATTCGTTCCTGAATAGACTTCCAGTTAATGAGCTCCTCCGGCTTAAACCAAATAGCAAGTTCTCTCTTTGCCTCCTCCACCATATCTGAACAATGGACCAAGTTACGCACTGCGCGACCATCGATGTTCGCAAGGTCATATGAATCAAGTGTGAGGTCGCCACGGATGGTACCCACATCGCTGGTTAGTGGCTCTGTGCCTCCAACGATCTTCTTTACAATACCGACTGCCTGGTTACCCTCCCATGCCATGATGACGACTGGTGAGCAAGTGAGAAAATCAAGAAGTCCATTGAGGACATCACGACCATATGCTACCGCCTCCTTTGCAGGTGTACCACCTTCGCTAAGTATTCGGTCAACCGTACGCTGTCCTACCTTTGTGCACCATGCGTCGTCCTTTCCATAATGTGTTGCAGCCTGCTCTCGTGTTGCCACAATGAACTTCATACCGATCATCTTGAGACCTGAGCGCTCAATACGCTCAACAACCTCACCTGTAAGTCCGCGCTGTACGCCATCGGGTTTTACTATCACAAACGTACGCTCATAGCGTGGATGATTCTTGTCCATACTCAATAAAAATGAAATGTTAATATCGGAATGATAGCATGCCAAACTGTTTACGCAATCGAGTTTGACAAGAGCACCACACTCCCCTAGTCTGAGTATAGACTGCACTTCTTCGGAGTTTTTAATGTGCCACACGCACAACCACCACGACAGTACAGAGCCTCGTCGCTATACCATTGTCCTTCTCTTGGCTGCCCTCATCTTCATCATGGAGATGTTCGTTGGCAGTCGCTCCCATAGTCTTGCGCTTGTCGGCGATGCCTGGCATGTTCTCGCGGACGCAGGAGCAATAGGGCTCGCACTCGGAATCGCGCTCTTTGTGCGTAACAAAGAGCCACATCACGTCGCGAACATCAGGAAGTATGGTGCATACATTCAAGGCGGACTGCTCTATTACGTCTGCTTCTGGATGTTCAAAGAGGCCATTGAGCGACTCCAAGCGCCGAAAGTCCTTGATCTCGGCTGGGTCATCACCATTGCCACTCTCGGCACAGTGGGCAACTGGCTGCAGCACCGCATTGTGACCAAAGATCACGGAGCTGACAATATCACCAAGCGCGCGCTCGACGTGCACATACTCTCCGATCTTGCACAGAGCGTTGCCGTCGTCATGGGTACGTTGCTCATCGTTTGGACCAAACTACCCATCATCGACCCAATCCTCTCCTTTGGCATTGCCATCTGGATGAGCATCTGGACGACACAAATCGTTCGCGCTGCAGGAAAAACTCAAAGTCACTGTTGCACACATCAACACTAGCTTCTTGCGAGAGACTTCGTCTCTCGCTTTTTTATAATAAAAACTCAAGGCAGCCACCTTGAGTTTTCAATTATGTTTTCTATTTTACCGCAGAAGGACCATCATACATCATCCTTCCTTTATACGCTTGCTGCATATAATCAAAGAGTTTTACACTTTCATTCGGCATGACGTTATCATTCATGATCTTCTTTGAAAGCATAATACCCTTTATCGCATCGAGTGCATCCGCATATTCCTGTGGCATACTCTCAAGCTGCACTTCCTTTGGCGCAAATACAGCATTTGATGGGAGGCGATGCAAATACTCCATGAAATGATCCATGTTCGGAATCTTCACCCGCGCAGCAATCTGCTCACGAATATACTGTGGAATCATACGCTCTGCTGCTGCACTCTTTTCATCAATTGAAAGTGCATCCCATCCTTTCTCAAGTGTTGCTATTTCAGCAGTGGACACTGACAGTGGGCTCGTTGAGGCTTCCTCGACTACTGCTGCAGCACGAGCTCCTGTTGGAATAGGCTGAGCAGCGACGCTTTCATGCAATCCAGAATGTTGATGTTCTTTCAAGTAGCGAGCAATCTTTTCTGCATCAACCGTTCCATTACCAACGTATTTCTGCATATCCTCACCATCCAGACCAAGCGCCTTGAAATGCTCTGGCTTTGCAGTACGAAGGAAGTTCGCGTATGCATTAACCTGCACGCCCTCACCATCCTTTGCAAGCTCTGGAAAACGCTTCTGCATAATAGGCATCAGTTTTGCGAGTGCCTCATCGGTAGAATGCACGGTCTCAACGTGCGGAACCACCTCTACTCCTGGACGCGTTGCCGTATACGCTTTGCGTAACTTATCTGCCTCTGCAACACGCTGCGCATTATTATCTACGTAGTCCTTGATACTTTCATCAAGAGGACGAGTTCTTACCGCGGCCGCCTCATCAAGCGCTCGCTCACCGTTACGGACAATCTCTGCGCCCGCCGCTCGATGTGCAAGTACGCGCTCCTGTTCAGTAAGCACACGTTTAATATAGAGTTCTGCAGTCTCCCCCGTCTTTGGTCGAATGCCCGAGCTCTCACGCAATGAGTTCATATAGTCTCGTAGACCCATACGTGTACGCGACTCTGCAATGAGCCCCTGACGTTTTGTCAGCAAGCTTTCAGCTGAGGTATCTTTAAGTCCATGTACGCGTCGGAGAGGATCGCCTTCCCATTCTCGCGTATGATCACGACCGAAGATTCCTTTCTTTCCGAAGATACCCTCAAGGCTCTTTTGCATCTTATTCTGAGCAGCCGCAGCGAACTCTGGCACAACCTCACCCTTTGGAGTAGGAGCATAATCTCCATCTTTAGGAAGCACCCATGGCCTTGGTGGACCATACTGTGTGTGCACCGTTTGTCCCGGAAGCACCGAAGGCCTTGGCATACGTGGCGCCTCTCCCTCCCCAGGAAGAACACTCGCGCGCGGAGCACGGACCGTTTGTCCAGCAACAGTTTCTGCATGTGCACCCGCACCACCTCCAATTTTCAGCTCAGTGACCTGATGATGGAGTTTTGAAAGATCAATCTGTTCGCCGACGCGAATCACATTCGCATTGCCACTTGAAATCCCCATGAGCTTCAATTTCTCAGGAGAAAGATGCTTCACAAGATTCGCAATTGCAACCTCCTGATCGTGGCCAGCGAGTTTCGCCACCTCTGGGAATTTACGAACGATAGAGGTCAATGTCTCACCCGCCACCACAGTGTGTGCGCCGAGCGCAACCTCTGCATGTGCTGCGACACTGCCGGGCAGCACCGAAGGACGTGGACCGCGGCTGAGCGCTTGCTCACCCCAATTTGTACCCTTTGGAGCATCGCCCGCCCCTTCAGCAAACCCATCACCGTGACCAAAGAAATTTGATGCCGCATGTGCGAGACCAAAGCCGGCAAGACCGAAGCCAACACGAAGAGCAACAGCCTTACTGATGTGCTTATTGCTACGCTTACGCGCTGATGCATCAATATCCTCTCGGTAGCCCTCAAGAATTGAACCGATCTTCGTCTCAATCGCGGACATGTCGAGTGAATGAACTGCATCTGCATGACCAAGGGCCTGCATAAATGCAAGACCATTGATTGCACTACGGGAATCATCACTTCGAGCAACTCCATGTTTATCCTCGGCGCGCGCGTTAATACGAGCAATACGACTTTCCTGTCCGAAACTAAGCATGCCTTGCTTCATATACTCACGCATAAGTGTCGCAGTCTGCGCAATCTTGCGCTCGAGCACTTCCGCAGATTCCTTGTCGCCCATTTCATGCGCAACATCGAGTTTCGTAAGCAAACGCTCAACACGATCTGAATAGAACTTCGCGTCACGAAACTCTCGAAGTTTCCTTGTACGACTCTCGAGCACATTACCCGACTTAATCTTCTCGCGAAGCACACTGATATCAGCCTTCAACTGCTGCGCACGCTCATCATCATGACTACGTAACGCTTCCTCACGTTCTGCTTCTTTGCGCTCGAGAATTTCCTCATTGTTGGCCGTATAAACAACATCTTCCTGGAGCTCTGCGTCACCGATCATTCCTGATGCACGTCGTGTCTTCAATAGCTCCTTAGCCTCTCTGCGTGATTGGAAATATCCCACTGCACCGGCAACACCAATTGCTACTGCACCACCCGCAATGGCTGCGGTCGCAGGAAGAGCTACTGCACCTAGGACTGCAGCTGCTGCAATGCGCGATGCGGCACCATAGGCCATGTACTGACCACGATTCTTTGCAAACTCGCTTATTGAGCGCGTAAACACATTTGTATCACGGATATGCTGCAGCGCCTCTTCAGCATCAGGGTTTGACGAGAATAACTGGTTCAACTGCACGCGCTCATCAAGACCATTGAGTTCGAGCATTGCTGCTCGACGAGACTCGGGACTTCCTTCTTTGCCATCCATCTTCTCAAGTGCCGCAAGCAATCCCCTACGTGCCTCTTGATATTCCTCTCGTGTCTCTGCGACTTGTAGATGTTCCTTTCCAGAAAGCGCAATATGCTTGTGCCCGAGGAGTTTCGCAAAATAGCCTGGCTGCTCGCCCTTAGGCACCGCGAGATCTGCATCAAGCCACTGCTTTGGAATCTTCGCGAACTTCGAAGCTGCGGCGTTATATGCCTCTATGACTGCAAGCTTCTCCGGATCATCCTTCCAGCGTTCCGTACTCAGATAGTTCATTCGCAATGAACCATCTTCCTCTTTGACGACTTCAGGACCCTCTGCAGCAACCTTTGCAAATGCTTCAAGCATTGCCTTGCGCTCACTCGCAACAAGATGGTCACCAGAAGAAAGTTTGCGTGCGATATCACGCTGGCGAGTCTGTTCTGCGACGTTCTTCGCAAGACCCATTGTAATCATACTCAAACCAACCTTCCCCAAGAAACTACGCTTACCCCAGGCTGCATCTGCCTCTTTCTTTGCCTCACGCTTCACCTTTCCAACAAGTGCAGTACTGTAATTCTTCAGCATCAGGAGCTGCTGCCCTTCACTCAAATCAGTAAAACCAGGAATCGTCTGCAGCTCTTCAAAACTCACTCCTTCATTTCCAAACTTTTCAATGATAGAAGCAGAAATAATCGGCTTTTCATTTTCAATAATAACTTCCGCATTCTCGACAGGCTGCTCGGTCTTGATATGGAGCGGCACATCTTCGGAGCTAATCTCTGGAGGCATAACCTGAACTTCGTGCACAACGGGTGAGCTCTCTTCAGTATTTGGAAGCGCTACTGCATTCACCGTGATACCTGCTGCAATTGCAGGTGGGGCGACGACACCTGCCTTTAGCGCAGCTATGCGCTCCTTTGCTGCGCGCATTTCGGCGTAGCTCGAGAAACCTGTACTCTTAAGTCGCTGTTCAAGTCGTGCAATCTCTTTCGCAGCTTCATCATTAGAGGCAACTTCGGGTATAACCTCATGCTCAGCCACCTCTGGTGCAACGGACACTGGTACTACTTCAGCATTCGCTTCTGGTGCAGGCTCAACCGGAGCCGGCATTCCCCGTGCGACGAATGCTTCGAATTCGGCTGTGGCTTCTTCGCCCTTCCCCTTCTCTACCGACTCAATGAAATGCTGCACACCCTCTTCATCAATTCCAAAACGTGAGAGCAGGTGTTTCGCCTTTGCAGTTTGAAGGACTTTTACATCACCCGCCTCTGCACGCGCGGTAATCTCTCCAAATTCCTGTACTGCTTCCCCTTCGCTGCGGTAAAGTCTTGTTGCAACGTGATGTGGTACGCCAAGCGCTGTCACTGAACGGATAAAGCCACTGCGCTTTCCAAGGGCTTCTTTGTAGGCCACAAGATCACTCTCTGAAATTTTGCCCTCAGTGATAAGCTCTTGTTCTTTCTTTCGTCGTGCAGCAAGGTTCTTTTCGTCGCCGAATAGTTCCCGCATTTTATCAATGCGCGTAATATCATCAGCCTTAATGCTCCCTAGAACCTCTGGGGCCACCTCACGCAACACTCCATATATATGCTTATCAAGCTTATCACGCTCGACATAAAGCTCTCCAATTTCATGCTTCTTTCCCTTTTTCTTGCGCAGCGCCGCAATTTCTCCCTCAAGCTCAAGTGCGCGTTCTGCTTCTTTCTCTAATTCCTTTGCACGCTCCTTGCGGTCTTCACCTGCAAGCGTACCCTCAAGTACACCCCCTTCCATTGTCTCGCCAAGTGTATTCGGAGCGACTTCCCCGTTACCTGGAAGTGGTACAGCATCGGCAGCATTTATTACGCCTTCTACTGCGGCGATATCACGCTTGATCTCATTATCAACGGCAACTGGTTCTGGAGTACCAGTGACAACATCTTGTACTATGCGTGTATTTGCAGCGATTTGCGCCTGATGTTTTGTTTCTTCTGCCTTCTCCTCTTCTGCAGCATCTTCTTTTTGTGCACGATGAAAACCCTCAAGCAATTGCTCTCTGGAAACGTGTACTTCTTCTACCTTGGGCTCGCTCGAACCGCCATATTCGCGAATGAGTCGTGCCTTTCCGTCCTCAGTATATCCATTAAAGATAAATCTTCGATCTTCAAAAGCTACAACGTCACCTGCAACGTCATCGGTCTCTGCGGTCGGCTCATCAACAGACTCGGCTGGAACAGCCTCAGCAGGCAATGGCGTACCTTCAAAAGCGTCACCAAGCTCAGCGAAACTTCCCAATGTTTTTCCTTCGCGTTTTCCCATGATAAGTACAATTATTTGTTAACAAAGCAGGCTTCCTCCAGAAGTTGCATTATGAACATATTGTACCACAAAACTGCTTCCAAACTGAGTATTTATCGTCGTGATATTCTTTTGCACACCTTCCCGACTTTAATATTTGTAAGTACTATATTCGATGTATAATAAAGAGATGGAAAATACACCCGCAACCAAGGATACTGCGTCCAACGACCAGCCAAAGGATGCAAAAACAAAGCTTCTGCAGCTACAGAAAGATGCTGCAGTGCTTGCCGAAAAAGAGCACAAACTCAAAGAAGAGATTGCAAGTATGCAAAGGGATCTGGACACTCATGTGGACGATGAAAAAAAGACTGTCTCGAAGATCCACCATGGCGTTCTACCGCTCGAACAAAACTCAAGCAATACAGTACATACTGAAGGAAATAACCCTACAAGGAAGATCATCGTTCAACTTGCAGACTGTAAAGTCCCAGCAATACCCTATGATCTTTCAAGGCCCTATGAGCACAGAGAATACACCGCTACGGAAATTCAAAAGTTTCTCGCAAATGCTTCACATGGCAAAATAAGCAGCCGACTCATTGAAACGGACCGTAGTGATGCAGTAGAAATCATTGCACTCCTCGAAGAAGAACGTGCGCGACTGAGACAGAAATTCGCACTCTATGTCGAACTTCCTACAAGCGCACTTGTGGGGCTTCCTACCGACGAACTCGAGCGTAAATTATTCTTGCGACATTTCCGAAACAAAGAAGCTCAGCATCGCGTATTCATGATAGGATTTTCTGTTGCGCTTTTCTGTGTGATTGGTGCAGTACTTGCCGATGCACTCAATGAGGGAAATCAGCAAATAGTTACCATCGCCGCACTTGTCGGCGCAGCGACAACTGCACTCGGTATCGCGGGGCACCTTACGATGCGCATTAGCGATAGTAGGGCTGAAAAATACGCCGTGCGCATGATACAAGAACTCTCCTTACTTGATACAGTACTCGACCACTTCCGCATCGCAATGCGATAAAAAAGACACCCTTGGTGTCTTTTTTTATTCAGGATCTTGCTTTGGCGACTGCACAATCGGAAGTCCCGCCGGGGCCTCAGGTGCTTGCGATTGCACAGGAGGATACTGATATCCTTGCTGCATCGGTGCAGGAGAATACATCGGCTGTGGATATACGGGTGGGTACATATATGGCGCCGTGTTTCCATGAGGCACATATGCCTGTGGAGGTTGTACATACTGTGGCGGCATCGGTTGTTGTACGTACTGCATTTGCTGCGGAGGATACACATAGCCCTGGGGCGGATGCTGCATTTGCTGCGGATAGTGCGCAGTCGGCTGAGGCATATACTGCTGCTGCATTTGTTGATACTGGGGCTGATACACCGCTGACTGCACAGGCGGTTGTGGCAAAGGGGGAGGAATAGGCCTTTGGGCTTGCACAGGAGGCGCTGTAACTGCTGGCTTTGCTTGTGCCGCAGCTGCAGTGTTTGCAGCATCTTGATACTTCTTCACAATCGCCGTATCCACAATTGCTCTATCCTTACCATATTTCATATACGAGAGCTGTTGCAATTGTTCAACGATTTGCGGTACGCCCTTACTTGGAGGGTACACTGCAATATTGAACGGAGCGACAGGCGTCCCATTGATGAGCGGCTTGAGATAACAATTGCGACTCTCGATCTTCATCAAATCGGTAGCAGTGAACGTTGGAGCGAATTGTGACTCAAGATACTGTGCATCATCAGCACTAATACGGAAGACTGCCATCGAGCCGACGTTTCCGAAGACTGCATCCTTGATATCATTATCAATCTGCGCAATAAACTGATGCGCGATATTGAGTGACAATCCATACTTGCGCGCCTCAGAAAGAATACCGGCAATCGAGGGAGTTGATATATTCTGGAACTCATCAATATAGAGATAGAAATCTGGAAGTTTTATTCCATAAGAATCTACGCGGCTCATTGCTGCAAGGAAGAGCTTGCCGACGATGATCATGCCAAGCAAATTTGCATTCATCTCTCCGAGCTTACCCTTTGCAAGGTTCACAAGAAGAATTTTCTTTCCGTCCATAACCTCACGGAAATTGAATGAAGACTTCTGTTGCGCGATAATTGGGCGCATGACATCATTCGCAATGAACACATCGAACTTATTGGTGATGTATGGCACCATGTTCGCGAGCGATGCATCACCAGTCGACTTTGTTGCAATATCCTTCCAAAACTGCGTAACAATTGGGTTTTTACACCTACTCAACTTCAACTCACGGAACTTCGGATCGACAAGTACACGCGTAATATCAAGCATTGTACTTCCCGTTTCGGGATCTTCCATAACAAGCATCGTTGCGTTGCGGAAGTACTGCTCAAACGCCGGCCCCATTGATTCAGGAGAAGCAGCATATAGCTTTTTGAATATTGCAAGAAGTTCGTTTACGACGAAAATCTTTTGCTCTGGCTTCGATTCGTCATACTCGAGCATATTCAACCCGAAAGGCCTTGGCGTGTACGAAGGATCAAAGTAGATGACATCATCGATGCGCTCTTTGGGAATATTTGCAAGAATATCTTGTACATCGGAACCATGCGGATCAATGAAGCACGCACCGTGTCCGGCCTTGATATCCTCAATAATCATATTCTTGAGGATAGTCGTCTTACCTGTACCCGTTTGTCCGATAACATAAAGATGGCGCAGACGATCTGCAGCAGTCATGCGCACCGGCTTTCTGATGCCACGATATACGCTCTCCCCAAGAAGCGTACCTTCGCTTGGTAATTGTGCAGGAGGAGGTGCTGCAGCGGATTTTATAGAAGCAAGATTTGGTGCTTCGCTTGCCGTAATCGCAAGTGCGGGATGGAATAAGGCTGCAAACTCATTATGATTCAAGACCAATGCATCTGGCGAAGAGATACGGAAATTAAATGCATGGAGTTCCTCATTATACGCACTTCCCTTTGTCATGACATCAAAGCGCAATCCGCCGGACGATTCCCTGTTTGCGAATTGTCCGAAGGCAGCAATCAATGCATTTAAAATCTGTAGTGTGCGCTCTTTGTCTCCAGAGGAGACAACAATACGAAGATCAACACGAAGGAACGGAGCAACGGTCTTCTCCTCAATAACTTTTATCTCACGAGAACGACGCTCTTGCTCTTCTGGAGAAACCTCTTTTGGCTTCTCGCTCTCTCCCCCAAATAGCCCTCCAATAAACTTCAATGCATCACCTCCCATTGTGAGCGGGATGTTTGTTGCATCACCAATCTTTTGCCCGCTGTTAATCTTCCCTATTGCACCACGTGTTTTCTTAAGTAAATCACGATCATCCTTTGTCACGATATACTGAATTGCAGCGGCCTCGCCCTGATGCGCGATGTTCGAAAATGCGGCAAGGATTGGAGAAAGTGACTCCATCTGCCCCGTAGGCAATGCAAGGGTGTACGCAAAACGCTTCTCGTGCCTTCCTACTGCAACTGCCGAAAAACCGAACTCGTTGAACACGTTATAATCCTCGAGTACTTGTGTCGCGCGAGCGGTAGGAAAATTACCGAGAAATTGCTTGAGAAATAGGTCCTTTTGTTCATCGGGAACTGTTATATAGCAAGTGATATCTGAAGAAAAGTTTGCGAGCGCAATCTCGAATGCATACTGCGCACCGCCACCACCTTGCCCAAAAATCCCCGCAAGAAAACGCTGCATTGAAAGCAGTACCTGCTGTGGATCAACCTGCCCTTGCTCCTTCTGCAGCGGTACAACAATCTCAAAAACCGTGCGCGTCAGCTCTTGTTTGACCTCTTTCTCCTTATCAAGACCTGGAATGAGTGAACCCGTATGAATGTAGTGCACAAGCACATGATGGAAATCCTCTTCAACGTGAGGATTATTAAGACCCTGAGCTATCTTAATGGCATTCAAAATCCCCTTCTCTTGCATAATTGCATAGAGCTCGCGAATTTTCTCTCGATGAGGAAGTGCGTCAACCGTGCGTACTATCTCTTCAAACTTTGGGTTCTCTATAATTGCATGTTCAGGAAGGACCTCTTCAGGCTTTTTCTCTGCATACTCATTGATCACCTTTGAAACTATTTGTTCCTTGCTTGCCTGAACACCACTCGCTGAAGACATTGCTTCGTGCAAAGACACCTGCTCTCGTACATGAGCAAGTTCTGATTCAACTATAGGCACAGCCTCAGGTGTACCCTCGTGCATTTCCTCTATAAGTGACATAACTGTAGTAATAATAGCATATTGGGACAGCACAGTCATGAGGCATGAGTCATGGGTCATAAGAAAAATTCAGATACTACATAGCAAAATGCACACCAACGTTGTTAGTGTGCATTTTAACTCATGACTCATGACTCGTATTTTACTGGAATTGTATATCAAAATTATACATCCCCATCGAACAAGTAGCAGCGAGCTTACTTCCTGCTTTCTGTGCGGGAATCTCAATGTCCTTTACGCCACTTGGGGGCAGATTGAGGCGAATAGCAAGCGACGGGATAGAGAGCGCTGAAGAACAATCAAAAGTCCCTGAGGTCTTCATGCGAATGATTGTCGGCACACCTGCCTTCGCTATGGAATTGCGAGGTGCGTAACCCCCTCGAGCAGTTATCTCGATGATCTGCTTTCCTCCTTCTTCAAAAACATTCTTCCCATCGCCCTGCTCCACAACCTTCACATCCTTTCCTTCGGAAGTAGTTGATCCAGTGTTCAGTGTACCTGTGAAAAACATTGCAATGAGCACCAGTGAAACGGCGACTGTCACGCTAATGATAATTTCTTTCATGGATCAAAAGTTAAATAAAGGACTAATGAGCCCATATGCAACGAGACCGTTGAGGATATTGAATACTGCGAACATGATGACAATAAGCCCCGCGGTCTTAAAGAATATTCCCGACTTCGCACTTCCTGTAATACTTAGTGAACTGAACGAGAGCAGTGCAAGTACAGGGAGCGTACCCAATGCAAAGAAAAGCATTGTAAGTGCACCAGTAATGAAACTTCCCGTGCCCAGCGCGTAGATCTGCATTGATTGTGTGAAACCACATGGTAAGAAGAATGTCGCAATACCAACCAATATAGGAGTAAGCGCGTGATTCAACTTCGAAGCATTCATCGCATGGCTCCCGAGAAACTTTGGCATTGCAGGCTGTAGTTTCTTTGCGAAACCAAAGATATCAAGGAGGTTGATTCCAAGAATAAACATTACTAGACCAATAATGAGCGAAAGTAAAAAAGTACCCGTCCCATTAAGACTCACTGCAGAACCAAGTGCTCCAATAACGCCACCCAAAACAAAGAAAGAGACGATACGGCCGATATGGAAGAGTATCTGTGGCTTAACGCGATCTCCTGTTTTGGCAAATGTAGCAGACATCGAAAGCACGAGTCCGCCCACCACTGCCATACAAGATGAGAGTGATGCGACAATACCAATGATGAAAGCAGTACCATACGTCGGCTTATCGGCACTGATCAAGTTGATGAGTCCAGCCTTCTGAAGTCCAACGAACAATACACCAAATAATACAGCGAGTGGAATTGCGAAAATGAATTCTGACCACTTCTTTTCTGAAACTGACGCGACCTTATCTACTGAAAGTGTATAGCCGTGTTTCTCGACTGCAGTAGTTAACTCCTTCGCGATTTCCTCGTCACTCATTCCTTCAAAGTCGCCAACAACGCGCACCGTATGCGAAGCAAGATCGGTTTTCACTTCATCAACATGTGGCATTTCGCCGATCTTGCTCTCCGTCACCAGTACGCATGATTTGCAGTGCATCCCATTGACGTGAAATGTATATGTATTTTTGTTTTCCATAAATTATAGCTTTGACGCTTTAAGGCGCAGTGAGTTTCCAACCACGGAAACGCTTGAACCTGCCATGGCAATACCTGCGAACACAGGGGAAAGCAGTAGTCCAAATACGGGATAGAATACTCCAGCGGCAAGCGGTATACCCACCACATTATACACGAATGCGAAGAAGAGATTCTGTTTGATGGTGCGCATCGTCACACGCGAAAGCTGGATTGCCTTTACGAGCTTCGATATATCACCATGGAGCAGTGTGATCCCCGCAGACTCGATTGCGACATCTGTGCCCGTCGACATTGCAATACCAACGTCAGCTTGCGCCAGCGCTGGAGCGTCATTGACTCCATCTCCGGCCATCGCAACGATACGACCCTTTTCCTGAAGTGATACAATTTTAGCGAGCTTATCCTGTGGAAGTACCTGTGCAACAACCTCGTCGATGCCGACTTGGTCAGCAATCGCTCGGGCAGTTGCCTCACGGTCTCCCGTAAGCATTACAACTGTAATGCCCATCTTCTTGAGCTGTAGGACAGCTTCCTTCGATTCCTCCTTTATTGCATCGGCAACCATGACCGTGCCGAGCACCTTCTCTTTCGTTGCGAGAATGACCGGAGTCTTTCCTTCTGCGGCCTCTTTGTCCAAGTGTGCTACGTCGAAAGTGAGACCCATATTTTGAATAAGGAGCACATTGCCCGCAAAGTATTCTTTTCCTGCAATCGTTCCACAAATACCCTGACCTTCAATAATCGCAAACTGCTCTACTTCATGAAGCACAAGTTCTTTTTCTTTTGCATAACTGACGATCGCATGAGCGATCGGATGCTCAGACTTTTTTTCGAGTGATGCGAGCAGACTCACAAGCTCATCGTTAGATGAATGCCCGGCGCTATTCTCTATACCAACAAGCATCGGCCTCCCAACGGTAATTGTCCCTGTTTTGTCGACTACTACCGTATCCACCTTATGGAGGTGTTCAAGCGAAGCAGCATCCTTCACAAGGATTCCCGCTCGTGCACCCTTTCCAACAGCGACGATAATCGCGGTTGGTGTTGCAAGTCCAAGCGCACATGGACATGCAATAACGAGTACGCTTACAAAAGAAAGTAATCCAAGAGAAAAGGCCTGTGAAAATCCAAGATAATAACTACCTATGCCAACCCAAGCCATAAGGGCGACCGTTGCAATAGCGAGCACAATAGGAACAAAGATGCCTGAGATCTTGTCTGCCATCGCCTCGATCGGCGCCTTACTCCCCTGTGCATTCTCCACCATGACGATAATCTGTGCGAGCAATGTCTCCGCACCGACCTTCGTTGCACGAAATACGAATGAGCCACCGATATTCATGGTTCCAGCAACCACAGTATCCCCTGCCTTCTTGTTTATTGGCATGGATTCACCGGTGACCATCGACTCATCGACAAATGATTCACCACTGACTAGCTCACCATCTACAGGAATCTTTGATCCCGGCTTAATGACCACGAGGTCACCATGAATGACTTCGCTGACCGGAACCTCAATCTCATTACCTTCACGTACGACGATAGCCGTTTTTGCTTGAAGGTTGAGCAGTTTCTCTATGGCATCACCGGTTTTCTTCTTTGAACGTGCTTCAAGGAATTTACCAAGTGTAATGAAACCGATGACGACAATCGTCACGTCAAAGTAGGTAAATTCTGGGAGTCTCAAGAGTACAATAAGCTGTGGAAACAGTGTGATCGAAACACTGTACAAGTAGGCGGTAAGCGTACCGATACCAATAAGGGTATCCATATTCGCCCTACGGGTCTTAATGAATCTCCCAATACTCACCACGAATTGCTGCCCCACCCAGAACAATGCAACTGTTGCGAGTACCATTGATAGCGTATTGAACAAGGACATCGGAATAGGTAAGCTCGGTACCGCCACAAAGGATCGTGCGAGCAAATCCCACATCATTGCAACGAAAACGACTGCAGTGACCGGGAGTATGAAGCCGAGTTTATGCTCTAATCCCTCGAGATACATATCGCCCGAATCCATCTTTGTATGATCCATTTTCTCATGATCAACCCCAGGAGTACTGGTAGTATTTGCAACCAAAGCGTAGCCGAGTTTGGCTACCTCTTGTTCTATCACTTGAAACGGAACAACTTCGGGATCATATTCCACCTGAGCCTTTTCGTTCCCATAATTCACGGAGGCAGATTTCACACCGGGAACCTTCTTTAGAGAGTCCGTAATCGCAATCGCGCAACTTGCGCAATGCATTCCCTCTACTTTATAAATATGTTTTGACATACGTGGTGGACATTAGATACCGTACCATCCCTTACGAATTTCGGAGAGCTTTACAATACCTCCCGAAAGAAATGCCTCAACCGCATCAGCATTATTGAGTATCTCCGTACGTGATGTCTTCGTGCGAGCCTCACGAGTCATTTCAACACCAAGCTCGTGATGTGCAATAATGGCGTTCAAGAAACGCTGGTCGAACTTCTCATCACTTGTACCAAGATTTGCAACGACAGGGTCGCGTACGGTGCGCGTATCGCCATACCATGCTTTCTTCCATGCATAGAGCTCAGCAATTGCTGCAGGCTCATTCTTAAGGATCTCTCCCGCCAAGTCCTTCATCTCAGGATGAGTAGCATTACGCTCAAGCTGTTCAGCAAGAAGCATTGCACCACGATGATGTGCAATCATCGCATTCGCATAGCGAAGATCAAAAGTACGATCTGCGCTACCCAGACTCATGGCATCTTTCGTAAACATATTTACTCGATATTCTGGGGTAAGGCCGTAGCCGATACCTACACCGACGAATAATGCTGCTGCCATAAGTCCGAATGCGAAGTATATTGAGATTGTTTTCATAAATTAGTTATGTAGCTGGTAAATTTTCATTAATTCATCGATCGCCTCCTTCTTATTCTCCTTTAAACGCTCAAACGCGCAACTATCTAAGTGACCTGCGAGTAGATCCTTACGCATCGTACGCAAGAGCCCTGTAGCACTATCAGCCTGCTGAATAATCTCAGGGCAGTACACATCGTCCTCAATCATTGTGATGACTTTTGCGAGTGTACCATAGGCCTGCTTTGCTAATTTGAGTGCACGTGTCTTATCCGGCGTGCAGGTATGTCCATGATTATGCATATATGTGTGTATGTGGCAGGTACCCCCTACCCAGGTACTAGGTATTATATACAAGAGCAAAAAAACGTCAACCCCCCTAACATTGACCATTCCCCAAGTTCCGCTAGGATAGGCAAAGAAAGGGTTTTGGAGGATTCCATGACTACGAACAACAAGCTCGCCCTGATTGCTGCTTCGCTCGCTCCCATTAAGGCCAAGTACTCGCT
>DATEZQ010000013.1 GCA_035583355.1 Candidatus Paceibacterota bacterium
CCTCCGAATCCGCCCACGCTTACGCACACGATCACCATCAACCTTCAAGTTGCTGGTGTGCACACGCCCCAGACCACGGTCACTGTGAATGATGGCAGCAATGTCACCATTCCGTTCACCATGGACGCGGGCTGGACCAACTTCACCATCAATGGTGTTGCTGCGAGTCTCAACTACGCGCTCACTAACGTGAAGACGGACCTGACGCTCAATGCTTCGGCAACGGCGCCTGTCGTCACGCACACGATCACGATCAACACCGGCACTGGAGTGCACACGCCCTCCAATTCGGTGACCGTGAATCATGGCAGCAATGTTTCCATTCCGTTCACGCTCGACGCGAACTACACGAACCTCGTGGTCACGGGTGGCAATGGGACCCTCACCGGTCTCACCTATGCCCTCACGAACGTAACGGCTGACCTGACGCTCAATGCTTCGGCAACGGCGCCTGCGAACACTCATACGGTGACCATCAATGCGGGGCCTGGTATCCGCGTTCCGAATACGACAATCACTGTGAACGATGGTTCCACTGTGCAATTTATTTTCACTCTGGACATTGGCTATCGTGATCCCGTTGCGTCCGGGTTGGGGAGCAGTTGCTATTTCCTCTCTATCCGTAACTACAACTGTACTTCTGATCCAATCCATCAAGATGGGCAGATTACGTTGACTGCTACGGTGGATGATCGCTATGCGCTGCAGTACATTCGCTCTAGTGATAATGTGCTGTTCACAAACGAGTTTAACACGAAGCCGATCACCATTGAGGTTCGGGCCGCTGGCGCGAACTTTACGCTCTACGCAGAGTATAACGCTGCCACCTTCGGTACTCTTCCGTATGCCATTGTCAAAGAACAGCTCTACGATGATGGGACGCATGGAGATGTGACCGCGGGTGACGGTGTGTACACAAAAACGTTCACATTGACTCCTCCGGCAGTTACTCGTTTCCATGATCACACCGCAGAGTGGATGCGTCTCGACGTATTTGCTTATGACAGTGGAGGAAACAAGGTCAATTCGATTATCGATATGGCCACGAATATCAATATTGGCGTCATCGACCCCAGTCAAACTGTGGGCAATGCGCTGGTTGCGACAAACGTGTACGCGTCGACGAATTCGGTGAATGTTGTCGTTCCTGGGCTCAGTGATGGGCCGGTAAGCTCAAGTACTATCACGAAGACGCTCTATCAGGTTTATCCTGATGACTTCGACATGGCAGTGCTTGTGTATGTGGGGAATACCCGTGCATTTAACGGCTTCACTGGAAATTGGCCGCACACCGATTTGGTAAAAATTACCGAGACGGGTCTTGGTATCGCACCGCAAGACCTCACTGCTGAATATGGTAGCGCAGGAAAGCTCCAGTCTGTGCTCAGCCTCGATAATGATATCGTGGGTATGTCGTTCATTCATGAGTTCGGACACCGTTGGAGTTTTTTCCTCAACGATGTTCGTCTCAAGCTCACCGATATCAGTGGTGTGCATGTTGCTACTCCCACCACCTTGGTAGGACAGCATACAAGCGGTTATTTCCTTGCTGAGCAGCCGGGAGGTGACTTCCTTGTAACGAGTGCTCCTGACGCTGGTTTCAATCTCGGAAACAAGTTTTCCGACTGGGAGCTTTATTTCATGGGCTTCCGGTCACCCGCAGATGTCGCAGCCGAGCGCTTCGTGCTCAATTCGTCAGTTCCGCAGTCGCCTGGCACGATTGTTCCGCGCGCAAGCACGGATTTGATTCCCGTTATTGGACCGAGCGGTTCGCAGTCACTCGAAGGTATCTATGGTGTTCGCACTCCAGTTGCCTCAGTGAGTCAGCATAACTTCAAGGTGCTCTTTGTGGCGGTCTCTGATCGCCCACTGACTCTTGCGGAAACTTCCATGATTAATCGCGATGCGGTGTATTATGGAAGTCAGATTGAAGGTCGTGATATTCTTTACGACTGGATGCCTGATTTCCGTACGATGCCTACCTTTTGGTCGGCAACGAAGTATCTGGGCCTCCTTGACACGAGCGTTCCCGCTCCGAAATAGTGCAATTTGTATCGTTAGCGCCGGCTTCATGCCGGCGCTTTTTTATACTCAGTTATGCTATACTAGTAGTACGTAACGCCACTCATATGGAGCAATTCTTCAAAACAATCATTATTGGCCCTGTCTCCGCCTTTTTGGCTCAAGTAGCCGATGCGCCAGGAAACTTTGGTATTTGGGTTCTTGTCGTCCTCACCTTGGTGCTCTTCGGTGGACTCACCGTCTATTTTATCGAGCATAAAAAGAAGACAACACGTTATCATGCTCCAAGCGATGATGGGCAAAGGCATGACGATATAATTTAGATTGAAGGAAAAGGGGAATAATGCCGCCCCTTTTTGTTTTGTACGATTATGTATGTTACTATACGGTTATGCAAGAAGAGAATACTCTCTCTGTCTCCTCTGGTACAATCATTCGCGCAATATTGATCGGTGCGAGTTTTTGGGCACTGTGGTTTCTGCGTGACGTCTTCCTTGTTGTGCTTGCTGCAATCGTGCTCGCTTCCGCGGTGGAGCCGGCAATCATAGGACTCGTGCGTCGAGGAATGCCACGCATTCTCGCGCTCGTTACCGTTTACTTTGCTTCGCTCGCGAGCTTGGCGCTGATGCTCTATTTCTTTGTGCCCGCATTTCTTGAAGATGTGAATATTCTTCTGCATGCACTTCCGAAAAATGTGAGCATCGATGCGTTTCTCTTTGGCGCAGACGCGGTAGGGCACACCGCCTTTACAATCGGCGAAGGTGCATCGCTTCTTGATGTGATTGCAAAAAATATTGCCTCAGGTGGGGTTGTTGAGATGTTTACAAAATTCTCCGGAGGTCTTGTTTCCTTTGTGCTTATTCTTGTTCTCTCTTTCTATCTAGCAGCACAAGAGCATGGAATTGAAAGTTTCTTGCGCCTCGTATCTCCTGCGCGAAAGGCAGGATATGTGGTTGGACTTTGGTACCGCTCGCAGACAAAGATTGGCCTTTGGTTCCAAGGACAGATTTATCTCGGACTTATTGTCGGTGCAATCGCATTTGTTGGGTTGCTTGCGCTTGGAGTGAAGTCGGCATTCTTCTTGGCTGTGACTATTATGTTCCTTGAGATTATTCCAGTATTTGGACCCATCCTTGCTGCAATTCCTGCGCTTGCAATCGCATACAGTAGCGGAATATATTTTGTCCCCACAGGTGGTATTGTCGCGGCTTTCAGTGTTGCAATGTTCTATGCGATCTTGCAGCAGGTAGAAAGCCATCTTATTTATCCGCATGTCGTACGAAAGGTTATTGGGATCCCACCAGTTTTGGTTATTCTCTCACTCGCAATTGGCGCGAAGGTCGCAGGGCTCCTCGGACTTTTGCTTGCAGTTCCGGTCATGGCAGTTGCAATGGAATACTTTACTGACCTTGCACGAGAAAAGCGCGTCGAAGAACATATCCAAAGTCGCTTGTCAGAAGAAGCTCAAGAAGTTTCCTAGGCACACTGTACATCATGTACAGTGTGTTTTTGTTCCGCATTAAGGCCGTATATTTCGGAGTACACTTTGATGCTATAATGGTTCAATGAGTTCAAAATTAAAGCCAAAACTGAAAAAATTAGCAAATGGATTGACCGTAGTATTTCTGAAGGAAGTGTCGCAGCGCACCGCGACCGCATTGGTGCTTGTGTCTACGGGAAGTAAGTATGAACAAAAAGAGGAAAATGGTATTGCGCATTTTCTTGAGCACATGTGTTTTAAGGGTACGGAGCGTCGCCCGAATGCAATGATGATCAGTAGTGAACTTGATGGGCTCGGTGCAGAATACAATGCATTTACCGGACACGAGTATACGGGTTATTATGCGAAGGTTGCTTCCGCGCATCTTCCTCGAGCACTCGATATTATCGGAGACATTTATTGTAACCCGCTCCTTACCGAGGAAGACATTGAACGCGAGAAGGGCGTGATTAGTGATGAAATAAATATGTATGAAGATGTGCCGATGCGCAAAATCGGAGACATTTTTATGAAGACACTTTATGGTGATCAACCTGCTGGTTGGAGTATTGCTGGTACAAAGGAGCAGATCGCGAAGTATACTCGCAAGGATATCCTTAAATTCCGCAAGAAGCATTATGTTCCGACAGCAACGACGGTCGTAGTGTCTGGGAATTTTGATGAGGCGCTCGTATTCAAGCAGATCAAGGCACTCTTTGGTGATCTCACTGAAGGGAAAAAGGTAGGAAAAAAGAAAGTGAATGATAAGCAGTCCGCACCTGCGCTCAGTGTGTTCTATAAAGAGTCAGACCAGACGCATATTGTGCTTGGCGTGCGTTCATATCCATTGACGCATCCCTCATTCTACGCGCTCACCGTGCTTTCAGCTATACTTGGTGGAGGTATGTCCTCTAGACTTTTTCATAAGGTACGTATTGAGCTTGGACTTGGATACTATGTTCGTGCATCGAATGATGCCTTTACTGATCATGGCGTGCTTGCAGCTTCAGTCGGAGTCGACAACATGCGTGCACCCGAAGTCGTTCCTGCAATTCTCGAAGAATTTGAGAAGCTTGCGATCGAGCCAGTCGGCAAGGAAGAGATGCAAAAGGCGAAGGATATGCTTGCGGGACGTATGCTGCTCGGTCTTGAGTCCTCCGACGAGCTCGCCGAGTATTATGGTTTCCAGTGGGTACTGCGCAATGAATTTGTTGCTCCGGAGGAGGCTATCCGCCGAATCAATAAAGTAACTGCACAAGAAGTCCAGGAGCTTGCCAAGAAGGTTTTCCTTGAAAACCGGCTTAACATGGCTGTTATTGGGCCATGGAAGAATGACAAGGATTTCCGCTCGCTGCTCAAGTTTAGCTAAAATACCCGAAAGGGTATTTTTCTTATCTTGCGTAATTCTCGTATCGCGGTAACGTAGAAGGAGATGTTCTCATGAGGTGCATCATGTATATGTTTCCTCCGCTCTATTTGAGGCGAAGATATATTCTCGCACTCATCGCTGCGCTCTTGGTCTTCGGTGTACTCGTGCAGAAATATATTGTTCCGCGGATACATAAGTCGCAAACGGGTTATGAACTACCTGCTGATCTTGTTGGGCGAGTCTCCATCGAAAAAGTGAAGTCTCTTGAGCTCATTGTTGGCGAGCCTGTGGTGTCGTCAGAGGATTACAATAAAAAACGTGAGTTCGTACATGCACTGTCCGAGATCGCGCCAACGCTGTGGAAGGTGCGCAAGACATATTATAGAGATATTCCTCAACAAGAGTTTGAGGAAAAGATTCTCGGCTTTGTTGCGCAGCTCGACCCGCACTCATCCTATGAGTCACAGAGCGAAGTGCTTGAGGCGCTCAAGAAGCTGAAGGAAACCGGCGGTGGCCCTGTCCCTGACCTTCTCGAAAATCCAAAGCCCGTACTGAAGATCATTCCAAGCGTCGAAGCAGGGCACTACGGAGTGCTACGCATTGTTGATTTCAATGATCTTGACGGCAAAGGGTTTGCCACTCAGCTGAGCGATGCATGTGACGCAATATGGGCAAGTGCGGCAGATGGAAGAGTTGATGGTGTCGTCATCGACCTCCGTGGTAATCGCGGAGGATATCGCAATAATGCAATTGTGCTCGTTTCGGCATTCATGCCAAAAGTGGGGGAGCATATTCTCACCGAGAAAAGCTACAACACTGCAGGCAAGCAAAAGGTTGAACGTGTACTTTCCGTTCCCGATCCTCTCGGCATGAATTTTGGTCGCCTGCGCGGACTTCCCGTACTTATTCTCGTTGATGCGCGCTCCGCGTCTTGTAGTGAGATTGTCGCAGGAGTGCTGCAGCAGTTTCGCATTGGTGTGGTTGCGAGCCAAGATGTACATACATTTGGAAAAGGTGTCGTACAGACGGAGTCACTGGTCTCGGGTGGAAAGCTCGGACGCCTGCTCCTTACTACGCACGAATATTTCATTGGCCATGATTACCGCGTACATGGATATGGCATCTATCCCGATATTCACCTTACGGGTGGGGAAGAGGGCAATTTGGTTTTCGAAGAAGACCTTGAGAACCCAATTAGGCCAACCGGTGCAGCGCCACGTTTTGTTCCGATGAAAGAGCGAAATCCAGCGCTCGACAAGTCGGCACGAGAAATCCTCAAGGCCCTCAAAATGGGCTATAAATAAGCAGTACAGTGGGCCTCACGGCCCACTTTTTGTTTCGTAATATATGGCTCAACAGCAATATTTCATCTATCTAAAAAAATTGACTTTATGCCACCACTTTGCTATAGTGCCCCCATGGAAAAAGATATGACCATAGACGCTATCGGCGCAGACGAGCGAATCTACGAAGTAGGTTTTCTCATCATTCCGACAGTTAACGAGGATGGGCTTGTAGCACGCGTTGCCGCAATCCGTGAGGCGATCAATTCGATTAATGGTACCGTCATTGCTGAGGGTGCTGCGAAGAAGATCGACCTTGCCTATCCAATGACGAAGGTCGCGCAGAATAAGCGCGCAACTTACTCATCGGCTTACTCAGGCTGGTTCAAGTTCGAGGCAGAGCCAAAGGGAGCAAAGGAGATCGCAACTGTCCTCAAGGCAGATGAAGATGTCCTTCGTTTCTTGCTCATCAAGACTGTCCGCGAGGACACAATGGCACCACGCAAGCTCTTCGAGAAGAAGAAGGAGGGTAAGGATGCTGACGAGGCAGAAGTTGCCCCAGTTGCTACTGAGGCAGAGATCGATGCATCAATCGATAAGCTCATCGCCGAATAAATAAGTGTAGCACTTTGGGCGTACTTGCCCTCACGCTTCGGCATGCGACTCGTTCACCGTAGAACACCTACGGCTCACAAGAGTTCGGATGCCTCCAGCGAGGGCAATTACATCCCAAATTGCTTACCCTTAATATTATTATTCCAAATACAAACGGTATGTACATCAACAAGGCATTCATCTACGGAAACTTGACTCGTGATCCTGAGTTGAAGACAACTCCAACGGGAACACAGGTCGCACAGTTTTCTGTCGCAACGAATCGTGTCTATAAGGACAAGAATGGTGCAAAGCAGGAAGAGGTGCAGTTTCATAACTGCGTCGCGTGGGCACAGCAGGCAGACACACTTTGCCGTTACATGAAGAAGGGTAGTGCGATTTTCGTTGAAGGTCGTATCCAGACTCGCTCATGGGACGCAAAGGATGGTACAAAGCAGTATCGCACGGAGATCGTCGTGGAGAACTTCCAGTTCGGTCCTAAGGTAGGCGGAATGGGTACGAGTGATTTCGGAGGCGCAGCCAAGAGTGCAGCAGCTCCCGCACATGCCCCATCTGCTTCATCTGCAGCACCGATGCCAGAGCTCGAGACGATCGAGTATCCGTCCGACGACATCAATCCAGACGATATTCCGTTTTAATTTGGAAAAACAAACTCTATGAAAAAAGTTACAAAAAAGAAGGAGATTTCAATCGAAGGCCTCAAGCATTTCGATTACAAGGATGTCGAGTTGCTCTCAACATTCATTACGCCAGCTGGCCAGATCATGGGCAAGAAGCGTACGAATCTCGCAAGCAAGCAGCAGCGTGCGATGACCCTCGCAATCAAGAGGAGCCGCTATATGGGCTTCATGCCATATATCGCAGCATAAATAAATTCCCCCTTTGGGGGATTTTATTTTGCGCGATATATGGCAGAAGCCCAGCCGCGAATGTTCAGCCGTGGTCTTTTTCGCGGGGAAGGGTTCAGGTTTCGCCCTCCATGTACCACTGTACACTATCGGGCTCCAACCAACTCTTCGCCGCGAAAAATCCTCACGGTTTCATAGTGGTACGTGAGTGAGATACGCAAGAAAAAACCGCAGTCGTGTGACTGCGGTTATTGTGGCTCTTGCTGAGCGGGCCCGGGCGCTAGGAGTTACGTTCCAGGGCGATATGGGCGTGAGGCTTTGAACCAAGAGCGACAGCGTGATTAGTATCCTGATTGGCGGATTTTCATGTACTTGCGGTAAGTGATCACAAAAGTGCGGAGTGGCCCGATGCTGTGAGCAACGCGCCCGAACTCTACTTCGTGGCGTGCGTTCCAGTCTTCGAGGTACACAGGCTTTTTGCACTTCGGGCAGATGATGTTCGAATAATTGAGTTGCATGAGCGGGGTAAGTGTATTGAACTCAGTTCGCTCTCGGGTGACGTGGTAATCAAACATCCACTCGGGTAGCGGGGACGACTTCTTGCAGTAGGGGCATGGGAGGTCTATGCGCGACATCTTGCGTCCTATTGCTAATTCTGTTGCTCGGGTTTCTTTTTCAAGCCGCACGAGCTTACGCTCAAGATGCCGTACTGCTTGCATTGGGGTTGGCATAGACACCTCCTGCTGGTTCTACTTTTATCCTACTCGCGTATAGTTGTTTGTCTAGTGATAATAAAAAGACCTTGCGGTCTTTTTATCTTAAAACTGCAGATTTGGAATGCATTTGCCCCTGCTGGAGGCAAGCGAACTCTAGTGAGCCGTATGAGTGATACGGCGAGCGAGTCGCTTGCCGAAGTAGGGGCAAGTGCGTCCAAATATGAAGTTGTCTACCAGAAAGAATAAAACCACTCTTGCGTTAAGAGTGGTTTTATTTGAGTTGATGGGTGCGCCGGTGGGCGCTCATCTACTGGCAAGAACACCTGGTCCCCGAAGGGGTGTTCTTATGCCTTTTCGACGCGGTTGGTATAATCGCCCGATTCAGTGTTGATTTCAATTGTATCGCCTTCGTTGATGAACATTGGGACATTCACCTTTGCGCCAGTCTCAACGACAACGGTCTTGAGGGCATTGCCTGAAGTGTCACCACGCACAGCGGGAGCACACTCAGTCACCTTAAGCACCACCTTAATAGGAGGGCGGATGCCAATAACCTTATCTTCGAAGGTGATTCCCTCGAGAATAGTGTTGGTCTTGGTCCACTTGATGACATCTCCTGCAATAGCCTCTGAGAGGGTAAAGCGATTTTTAGGATCCTCAGGATCGCAGAACCAGTACTCACCCTTTGCGGCGTAGAGGAACTTTACTTCTACGGTTCCGACTTCTGCTTCCTCGATTTTGTCATTCTGATGGAAGGTGATTTCGAGTACGCGGCCATTGATAAGGCTGCGAAGCTTGGTTTGGTTAACCGGCTTACGCTGTTGCTTGCGGAAGATCCATGCAGAAAGGACCTCAAAAGGCTCACCTTCATAGTTAATGAACTTGCGCTGTGTTACTTCGTTGTATGCAAGAATTGCCATAATATGGCCATATTAGCCCATATTCTGACTTTATGCAACTTTTCTCAGGCGGGTTGAGTAATATGAGTAAGAGCCATATTAGTGAGCGTTATTGCATTTTTATGAAACTTCACCATACTGTAAGCATGTTACTCGACGATGCGGTAATGACGAATACCGAAGTTTCTTATGATGATGAAGAGCTGCTCGCACGTGCACGCAAAGAGCCCGAGCTTTTTGCGCTCCTCGTGCGTCGTTACGAGGAACCATTTCTTCGTCGGGCACGACTTGTTGTGTTTAATGAGCACGACGCAGAGGATGTTGTGCAGGAAACATTCCTTAAGATATATGTGCATGCAGATAAGTTTCGTTATGTTGAAGGAGCCGCATTCCGTTCATGGGCGTATCGCATTCTTATGAATACCGCCTTTACAAGATACCAACGTTTGAAGCGTAAGAATGCAGAGCAGCAAGATCTTGACCCCGAGATATATGAAATGCTTACCGATGGACACGATGAAGGTAAGAGTCGGGAGATAGGTGACTTGACCAAAAATCTACTGAGCAAGATTCCTGAGGTATTTGCGCGCCCATTGCGACTTTTCTTCCTCGAGGAGTATTCTCAGAAGGAGATAGCAGAAATGGAGGGCCTTTCTGTTGCTGCAGTGAAAACTCGAATCTATCGCGGAAAGCACGCACTCGAAGAGGTTGCACGTGCGCAAGGCGATATACGCTAGACTCAAATTTATGCCAACGCAATTAGAACAACGAATTATGACGAAGGTACGTATGCTCGCATTCATGCGACATTTCTTCTTTCCGCATGCGCGCAAGACCTATGCGCTTCTATTGAGCATACTTATTTCAACGCACTATATTTCTTATGGCGCGATTCTGCATAATATTGCCCCATATGGATTGCTTGAGAAGGCACAATATCTTTTTGGTGCGGTGTTGACTACCAAGATGATCACTCTCTTTATATTATTTGTTATCGCATATTTCGCAGTTTCTCTCGCGATTGATTTACTGAAAGGCCTTCGCCCAAAAGATAGTCATTCGATGCAACACGCATAAACAAAAAGTCGCCCCAGTCATTTGGGGCGACTTTTTCTAGTGTGCGAGTGTTACAAAGAGTAACTATTGCTTCTGCGGAAAATAGATACCAATAGTTGCATTGACCATTTTTTGCAATGAAAAGTCATTGCGTACTCGATCGTGCAGATTCTTTGCGAAGATCTCCATACTCTGTGGCTGCTCGAGGAAGTAGTCTACTGCGTATTTGATCTCTTTTGCGCTTCGGGGGTGGACAAGAATTCCTGAATGTAGACTTTCAATCACTTCAGGTATGCCCCCAACTGAAGTTGCAACTACGGGAACTTGTGCGAGTCCCGCCTCAAGAAGTACATAGCCGAGCGCCTCGGAGAGGGAAGGGAGTAGAAAAATATCAAATGCAGGGATGAGATTTGCAGCATCAGGCACATGACCTTTTAGTGTTACTCGATGGGTAAGGTCATCGTCCTCTATTTTCTTCTCAAGTTTTGATCGCTCCGTTCCTTCTCCAATGATAACGAGAGAGATGTGTGACGGGAGGAGTTTCAATGCTTCGAGTGCATAGGTGATCCCTTTAACAGGGTGGAGTTCGGCAATTGTGCCAATCACGAAGTCTTGTTCAGGGATTGCGAGTTTTGTACGAGCAAGTAATCGCTCAAGAGGAGTTGTTGGCAGGATACCGAGATGAACGACCGCAACCTTCCTCTTTATGAAGGGAAGCCAATTTATCTGTTTCCTTACCGCATCAGAAACCGCAATCGTTATATCAGAGAGAACGACGGTCAGCCAGTGGAGGAACATAATAAAGACCTTACTCAGGTCATTGCGGTCTTCATTGAATGCCCATGCATGAGCGGTGAATACAATTCGTGCATGAGTGAAAGAAAGACGAGCCGCAATTGCGCCGAGTATGCCAATCTTTGAGCTATTAAGATGAAGTACGCTTGGTCGTTCTTCGCGCATGATGCGGAGAAGCGCAAAGAAGGTACGAAGATCACCAACAAAATTGACATCACGAGCAAGTTCAGGGATAGCGATAGTGCGGACGCCGCTGCTACGTAGTTTTTCTCCAAGGACGCCACTTCCGCCATAGCCTACACAGATTTCATGTGTTGGATTGAGGGTGGTTGCAAGGTCATAAACATAGCGCTGTGCTCCGCCCCAATTCGATTTGGTAATGAGTATAAGGATTTTTGGCTTCTTAATCACTGAGTCGCTACTGTTTGCCATAGGTGTTCATATTATACGTCCCGCAGGGTGATATGCAATCGCATACCCCGGCGAGAAATAACGTCTTGTCGCAACGAGACATGAATGATAGACTCGAATCAATATGTTTATTCATGGTCAAAAATCACCATTGATATTACTTCTGGGAGATGTCCTTGTGTTTGTTTTTGCACTCTGGTTGACGCTCTCCTTGCGTTATCTCGGTATTCCTTCGCAGGCTCTTTTCCTTGAGCACGCTATTCCTTTCGCAATCCTTTTCGCACCATGGGTGATCGTGTATGTCATTGTAGGGCTTTACGATAGGCAGGCATCGATGACTAAGGGAATCCTCTTTCGTACGCTGTTTCGTGCGCAAGTGGTGAACATTTTGATTGCAGTCACTTTCTTTTACTTTAATGGTGCTGCGGGTATTACTCCGAAGACCATTTTGCTTCTGTATCTTATTATCTCGTCCGCACTCATCTTCTTGTGGCGCATGAAGTTTGTCCCCTTCGTGCTGGGAGCAAATAGAGAGCGGGCTCTCCTCATCGGTAGAGGAAAGGAAATATTTGAACTCGAGCATGCGGTAAATGGTGGGGCAAACTATCGATTCCGTTTTGCGGAGGTGATCGATCTTGATGCGCAAGAACTTGTGGCTGAAAATATTTTCCGAATCGTCCGTGAGCGAGAGATATCAATCGTTGTTCTGAATGTGAATGATGAGATCATTCGTAAATCACTCCCCGAGCTCTATCACCTGCTTTTTGTACATGTGTATTTTGTGAACATTCAGGCAGTTTACGAGAGTGTGTTTAGTAAGATGGCGCTCGATCTGCTGGATTATGAGTGGTTCCTTGAGAATATCTCCGCATATCAAAAGCGTTCCTATGATGGTATTAAGCGCCTGATGGATATTCTGATTGCAGCTCCACTTATGCTTGTCTCCTGTATCATCTTTCCGTTTGTGTATATTGCAATCAAACTTGATGACGGAGGACCAATGTTTATTTTCCAAGAACGCATTGGAAAGGATAATAAGATCATTCGTATTCCGAAGATGCGCAGTATGAAAACTTCGGATAGGGGAGTCTGGGTAAAAGAGCAGGATGACCGTATCACGCGCGTCGGACGTTTTTTGAGAAAATCGCGCATTGATGAACTCCCTCAGCTTTTTTCAGTGCTTACCGGAAGCTTATCTCTTGTCGGTCCTCGTCCTGATATCTGTGATCTCGGAGCAAAGCTTGCCGAAGAGATTCCTTATTATGCGCTCCGTAGTATAATTAAGCCGGGTCTCTCGGGATGGGCGCAGGTGCGTCAAGAGAATGCCCCTCAGTCACTGGAAGAAACACGAGAACGACTCGCTTACGACTTTTATTACTTGAAGCATCGTTCATTTTCACTTGATATAAAGATAGCACTGCAGACGATCGCGACACTCGCGTCGCGTGCTGGCAGATAATAATTACCTATGCATAAGATACTTATAACTGGAGCGTCAGGATACGTCGGAGCAATGCTCGTGCGCGAGTTCATGGCTCGTGATGATGTTGAGGCTATACTTGCAATCGACAAAGAAGAAAAGTCTGAGCTCTATGAGACAGGTCCACGCTTGACCTTCATTAAGACGAATTTGTCCGATGGAGCTGCCTGGATGGAGGAGGCTCGGAAGTTTGCTCCCGATATTGTCATTCATACGGCTTGGCAGATTCGCGAAATGTATGGCAAGCAGGATACGCAGTGGAAGTGGAATATTGGCGGCTCCGATAATGTGTTTGATTTTGCATTTGAAGGAAAATCAGTTAAGAAGCTGATTCACTTCTCAACGGTTTCTTCATATGGTGCATTCAGTACAAATACTATCGAACAGCGCTTCCTTGAGAGTGATCCATTCCGTAAGTCTGACTATCTCTATGCTGAAGAGAAGCGCATCTGCGAAAAACATCTTGAAGAAAAATATGCCGAAGCAGTAAAGCGTGGAAATGCTCCTGTGGTGGAGATCGTGCGTCCTGCTGCAATTACGGGGCCTCGGGGCCGTTATATGCGTGTGCGTTTCGGTTTGCAGGCTGCACTCGCCGGTCAGCTCAAAGAGAATATCGTCCACCGCATTGTGTCGGCTATGGTTTCATTTGTTCCTGTGACAAAGAAATGGTTGCGCCAGTTTATTCACGAGGATGATGTTGTAGGTATCATCACGCTCCTTGCGTTTACGGATGCAAAGACGCCATATGAGGTATTCAATATCTGTCCTCCTGGTGCGCCAGTGCTCGGGAAGGATATGGCCGCAGCGGTAGGGAAGAAGACTCTTCCTGTGCATCCTTGGCTTATCCGTATTGTATTCTTCTTTGCATGGAATCTTTCACGCGGAAGAATCCCTACGTCAAAGGGAGGCTGGAAGTCATACTCGTATCCAATTGCGGTTGATGGTTCAAAAATTACACGCATGTATGGCTATCAGTACAAATATCCTTCAAAGGACGCGTTTGTGCAAAAGGTTGGGAAGTACATGGAATTCGTCAAAGCGTAATAAGTCAAAAAGGCTCTCGTGGCCTTTTTGTTTTCATTGACAGATGTTCAGTCCGTGATTAGTATCATTATAGTTGTACGTCAACATAGGGAGAACATATGCGCTTCTTGTGGGTTTACCCAATGCTCGCATTTCTCATCATCGCGCTTTCACACTATTTCCTTTGGTTGCGCATGCCCCATCAATTCTGGGCAAATGAACATGACCTCAAGGTCAGCCGGCGCGTGGTGCACGAAGTGCGATGGATTCCGTATTGCTTCGGTGCCCTAATCGTGTTCATGAGCTTCAAGCTTGCACTCCCTCCGACACCACTGTGGTTTGACTTGAGCGTTCCACTCACTTTAGCTTTTTCCGTGAAGATGATCGGTATCAACTTCGCAAAGCGGAAACTGCGAAAGGAATGGCTTGAGCGCGCTTTCCTTAGTTGGACCAAGGATGGAAAGTGCACGCTTACGGTGTACTTCATGGGGACCGAACGCCATCTTTACTGTGAGCAAGGGCAACTCGTCTTCTCTCTTGCGATTTCGAAGCACGAGCTCGTTCCTCAGGTATTGGACGAATTCGAGCGGATCTATCGAAGAGTCATCGTTCGTAACGATCACGTCTTTGTACTCTTGGGGAAGCAACCTGCGTCCATCGCAGAGCTTATGAAGTCCTGCTCGGCACTTCCCGAGATGAAGAGTATCAATTTCAGTCATGAGCGCGAATCCGTTCTCGTTGAGCGTTAATCATAAAGCCACACCACGGTGTGGCTTTTCTAAGCCGTGATTCCGTTGACAAGCGGTGCCATGCTCGCTAGTATCATGAAAGACGTTTCCCAAACCAGCTAGGAGGCAACATGTACCTGCGTGGCTTTTATTTCTTCCTCATCTTTCTCGTCATTGCGTTGCCTACTTGGGCGCTCTGGGTACGGCAACAGTTCTTATTTTTTAGAGATAATGAAGGCCTATTGAATGACAATGTCGAATCAGCGACGATTCGCGTCGTTCCGTTCCTGTGTGCTTTCGTACTTCTCTTTGCGGTCTTTGGTTTCGCATATCCACTCTTGGGCATCTGGTGGAACATGGTGTTGTCCGCAGTGGTGTCCTGTTGCCTCATGTGCATCTTGTGGCAGCTACTCCTTTTTGTGAAGCGCAAGCAACGCATGCATGAAATCTTTGATGGGTGGCTTGCCGGAGATGATGAGTTGGGAGAAATTTGGTTGACCTGTAATGGGATAGCGCGAAAGCTCCTTCTGAAAGATGGCTACCTCGTCTTTTCCTTGGGTCATGATCCGCTCGAGAAACTGAAAGGTGTGCTCTTGCGCGACCTCGAGCAGTTCTATCGCAAGATTAGTCTCATCGAAGAAGAACACTTCGCGCGTGTAGGACATACTCCATCTACGCTCGAGGAAATGGTGCGCGCATGTAAGGGTTTCCCTCGCACCGAATTTCTTTCGCTCAGAAGCGGCCCTGACAATATCCGTATCAAGTTTTAAAAAACCAACCACACTCCGGTGTGGTTTTTCTATTATTATTACTGCATTGGCATAGCGGACAAGTAAGTAGTCATTGCGTCGAGGAATTTTTCGCATGATTGCCTGTTTGCAACGAAGCGCGCAAATGAGATGTATGGGTATACATTGAATGCGCACTGGAGTGAAAACAAGTAAGCATGCGGAAAATGACCGGCGCCGTAATATCACTGAGAAAGTGGAATATTTGTGCACGCCGCATAAGAATGCGGCGTAGAAAAACAGCCGTGCGGTAGCCGGCTGTTTTACGTTGCACAAATATTCTACTCTTCGTCGGGAGTGCCCTCATCGAGATCTTCCTTCGTCGGTGTCACTGAGAATGATTCATCGACGCGCATCTTCTCGAGAATTGCTGCTTCGATGTCTTTGCCCATTTCTTTATTTTCACGGAGGAAGAGTCGAGCGGAGTCATATCCGCGGCCGATCTTCACATCGCCCCAACTGTATGATGAGCCAGATTTCTTGATGATGCCATACTTCTCACCGAACATGAGCATTTCAGACTCGCGACTGATGCCTTCGTTATAGACGAGGTCGAACTCTGCCTGCTTGAATGGTGCTGCGACCTTGTTCTTCACCACCTTTGCGCGCGTGCGGCTACCGATGACATCTTCACCCTTCTTGATTTGTGCGATCTTTCGGATGTCGATACGTACGGAGGTGTAGAACTTGAGTGCCTTACCTCCTGGTGTTGTTTCAGGATTACCGAACATCACGCCAATCTGCATACGGATCTGGTTGATGAAGATAACAATGGTCTTTGTCTTGCTGCAAATAGCAGTGAGCTTGCGGAGTGCCTGGCTCATGAGGCGAGCCTGCTTACCCACGTGCTGCGCACCCATGTCGCCCTCGATCTCATCCTTTGGGGTGAGTGCGGCGACGGAGTCAATGACGATAACGTCGATGTTGCCGGTGCGGACAAGTGACTCGGTAATTTCGAGTGCCTGCTCTCCGGTGTCAGGCTGACTCACAAGGAGGTGGTTGATATCTACTCCGAGCTTGCGTGCATATTCAGGATCGAGTGCATGTTCTGCGTCGATGAATGCAGCGATGCCACCTGCCTTTTGCGCTTCTGCGATGACATGGAGTGCGAGCGTTGTCTTACCTGAAGACTCTGGTCCAAAGATTTCGATGATGCGTCCGCGGGGGAGTCCACCGATGCCAAGTGCATGGTCGAGGCCGAGTGAACCGGTCGACACTGCCTCAATCGCAACACGTGGCTGGTCGCCAAGCTTCATGATTGCCTCGTCGCCGAATTTTGTCTTGATTGCATTGAGTGTTGCCTCGATAGATGCGAATGCATCCTTCTCCGCTTTCTCTTTTGTTCCGGTGGTCTTTGAAGCTTTCTTCACTGGTTTCTTGAATGCCATAGAATATATATTACGTTTTTTTAAATTTCTTCTGTAGTAGTTGCTGGTGAACTCGTCGCTACTTCGAGTGAAGTGGTAGCTGTGGCGGTGATTACACGTTGCTCGTGTGGCGCCTCATAGACGAGGTGCCGTTCGAGTGTATGTCGTTTTCCGCGCGCATCTGTTGCGACAATAGTCATTATATTATACCCAGGCGAGAGTACCAAATGCTCAGTAAAATATCCACTTGTGTCAATAAACACTTTTCCGCCATTAACCGTGAGTTCTTTTGTGCGGACGGATTGACCAGAGAAAAGAATGAGTGGCGAAGTAGTGCTCGTCCCCTCCAGTGGTGAGGAAAGGGTGATGGTCGGTCCGAGAAAGAGGCCACGAGCCTCGATCAATGCATAGACAAGAAAGGCGAGTGCGAGTGCGACGGCGGTACCTCGTATAAGCGCGTTACGGAGATTCATAAGGCTATGATAGCACGGAGCCAAAAGTGGACAGTTAATGCAATGGGCTGAACGCACTTCGTCAATCCACTGTTTTTGAAAAATGGTAAAGGACAATAAAGGACAGTGTTGATATCCGCCTTGGTGAGTATTGTAGTAATGAATATCCCCTTTATTTCTCCCATATTTGCACAAGGGAGTGTAAAAATATGTTACAATAGAGCCACGAAATCACACTTTTATGGCAAAGGCAAAGCAGGCAACGCGCAAGCGAGCAAAAGGGGTACAAGAATATGAGGAGACAGCCGAGTCCGTTGGTTTTTGGTCTGGACTGCGCGAAGAGACACGACACTCAATTATAGGTATTGGGCTCGCGCTCTTTGCAGTTATACTTTTTGTGGCTGGTTTTGGACAAGGAGGGTTCCTTGGTGCAAAGCTCTATGAGTATATTCACTATGCCTTTGGTGTTGGGTATTGGGTGCTCCCCGTGCTCTTTCTTTTGCTCGGCGTGAACTTCTTGCGCACTGGTGGACATGGATTGCCTACGCCCGCGCTTATCGCAGGACCTTTCTTTGTTGTTTCTGCGCTTGGCCTTCTTGCTATTGTTGATGCACATTCCGGCGTACTAGGGGTGGGTGGAGCCTTTGGTTATTACGTATATCTCGGTATCCGTTTCCTTTTTGGGGGCATTGCGGCAGGCGTATTCCTTTCAGCTATTTTCCTTGTTGCAATCTTGGTGCTCTTTGATACGCCGCTCCAGCTCGGGTTTGTGTTCAATTTCTTTGGTCGTTTTAAGCGTAAGCCAAAGACAGAGGAGTGGTATGAGACTGAGGATGATGGTGAGCCAGAGCTTGTTGAGGGCGGGGAGGGTATGACCGTCCGTCTTGGCAAGAAGAACATTGCCGAACAGGCTCCTGATGAAGAGGAGGAGGTTGAGGTGGAGGATGAGCCTGTTGTAGAGGAGGCTGTGACCGAGAAGCCGCTGGTAGTGAATATGCATGAGTCAGGAAAGACTCCAAACAAGAACGATGGTGTACCATTCACCTTTGATTCTGCGCTTCACGGCAAGTACGTTCCACCACCGATTTCACTCCTTGCGGGTGATAAGGGTAAGGCGGGCTTTGGAGATATCAAGGCAAATGCTAATACCATCAAGAGTACGCTCGCAAACTTTGGTATTCAAGTAGAAATGGATGAAGTCTCTGTTGGTCCGTCCGTAACACGTTATGCGCTCAAGCCAGCGCAGGGTGTGCGTCTCTCACGCATCACTTCGCTTGCAAACGATCTCGAGCTTGCACTCGCTGTTTCACCGATTCGTATTGAGGCTCCGATTCCAGGTAAGTCTCTTGTCGGTATTGAAATTCCAAACAAGCAGAAGGCCACCGTTGGTCTTGGAGCGCTCCTTGGGGATGCAACCTTCATGAATGACCCTAATCCACTCTTTGTGGCGCTGGGCCGTGGTATTAGTGGAGCAGGGCAGTATATGAACGTGGCAAAGATGCCCCATATGCTCGTTGCGGGAACAACAGGATCAGGAAAGTCAGTGACGATGCATACCATCATCACTTCGCTCTTGTACCGCAATTCTCCTGAACAATTGCGCTTTATCATGGTTGATCCAAAGCGCGTTGAGCTCACACTCTATAACGGAATTCCTCATTTGCTGACACCGGTTATTACTGCAGCAAAGAAAGCACTGCTTTCCTTGAAGTGGGCAACGAAAGAAATGGATCGCCGTCTCGAAGTGCTCGAACGTGAGAAGTGCCGCGATATTGGTTCGTATCACAAGAATGTGCTCCAGCCACAGCTTGATCGCTATGAGAAGCGCAAGCTTGATGGCAAGGCGCTTCCCGGGGAAGAGAAGGAGCTGCCAGAGCTCATGCCGTATATTGTCATCGTTATTGACGAGCTCGCTGACCTCATGATGGCCTTTCCAAAGGAGCTCGAAGCATCGATTGTGCGTATTGCACAGCTCGCGCGTGCGACGGGAATTCACTTGGTCATCGCAACCCAGCGTCCATCGGTGAATGTCATTACGGGTCTTATTAAGGCGAACATCCCCGGACGTATTGCCATGCAGGTGGCCTCACAGATTGACTCACGTACGATCATTGATGAGGCAGGTGCGGAAGTCTTGCTTGGTCAGGGAGATATGCTCTATATCTCTTCATCGAGTCCAAAGCCGACCCGTCTCCAGTCTGCATTCATCTCGGAAGATGAAGTGAAGAAGGTAGTGAAGTTCCTCAAGGAAAACTATGATGGCACGATGGGTGAGGAGCTCGCTATCGGTACGCAGAATCCCGATGGGGCGAACTCACTTGTGGATGGCATTCCTGAGGACATGCTCTCAGGAAGCATCGATAGCGGTGATGATGATGAGAAGTTTGAGGAAGCAAAGAAGGTGGTCGTCGAGAGCGGCAAAGCCTCAACCTCATTCCTCCAGCGTCGCATGGGTCTGGGATATTCACGTGCTGCACGTATTATTGATATGATGGAGCAGCGAGGCATTATCGGGCCTGCTGATGGGGCAAAACCCCGCGCAATACTCATAACCGTGGATGACTTGTAAAATGCAAGGGAATAAGGGTATAAGGGGATGAGGGGATAAGGGATTGAAAAATGCCGCACACATGTGCGGCATTTTGCTATTTCAGGCTTGAAATAAGAAGAGAGAGAAGTCTTCGGGTTTCAGTAATCTCCAGGAGGAGTTCGTGAGATTTTGGGTGCTTGAAGAGTTAATCACAGAGTAGAATCTGTGTTTCGAGTTCTGCTGCAGATCCTCGAGCCATATAGAGAAAATGAACATAATCCTTTCTCGTAAATCTTGAGTGCCCTTCGGCAATATTTGATGGGATAGATACTGCAGCGCGTTGGATTTGTGATACAAGGCCAAAACGTTCGTTCGCAGGAAGTTCTTTGCAGAAATTATAGGCGTGCGCAGCCAATTTCATAGACTGTTTCCAAACATAGAGATCCTTATAGTCATGTATAGGGGAAGACATAATGACAACATTATACTATATAAAAAGTTACTAGAATTGGATTTTCTCTTCCGTATTACCTCATCCCCTTATCACCTTATAACCTTGCATCTTCCGTCCTTGACTCTCTGTCTCTGACGAGTAGTATGAAGGACACAAAAGTAGCGACTATTAGTCTGGATAGGGTAGGGTATTGACATTTTGCCAATCTCTAGTATAATGTATGTCACTACTAAAGGACAGCAGTTTATGGGAAACCTCGCTGTGGTCCATTATCAAGTCATTAAATTACTTAAAGGACATATGTCAGACACTTACAGTTCACGTAAAGCACTCAAGCTCGCAACAGCACTCTATATGGTCACGGACATAATGTCCGAAAAGGAACCATTGAAGTGGCATCTGCGCGATTGCGCAGTAGCACTCCTTGGGACCGATGCTGCCAGTATGTTGCGCGGTATTGAGCAGACGCTTGATATCCTTTCAATTGCACGTATTGCACGTGCAGTCAGCCCGATGAATGCAGATGTCCTTGAGGAGGAACTCAAGGCACTCGAGGTGCTCATCTCCGCACGGGGAAGTGCAGCACCGACACCAGCTCCAATGTTCACCCACGACTTCTTTGAAGTCCTTGAGCTTGCCGCTGGAAGCAACCCTCAAGCCGCACCATCAGCACAAGAGACACTCGCTTCCTATGAGACATCAGTTGTGGAAGATCCACTTCCAAAGACTCAAGCAGTAGCTACTCCGGTCGAGCGAAAGCTCCCCGAGCCCACACCTGCAGTAGTCGCAGCTCCGAAGTTTACTCCGGTATATGCTGCAACACCTGTCGCACCGAAAGAGACTCCAAAGCCAAAGCCCGTAAATGCTGCAGCACCTCAAGGTATTCGCTCGACCTTCGCACCGCACATCACGCTCGTTGATGCAGATGTTGTTGATCGCCAGGCGCGCACCGAAGAGACACGTAGCTCACGCCGCGAGGTCATCCTCAGTGTTATTGGCGCAAAGGAGAATTGTTCTATAAAGGACATTGCAACGAAGCTTTCAAGTGTATCCGAGAAGACCATTCAGCGCGAACTCAGTGCTATGGTCGAGGAGGGAATCCTTGTGAAGGAAGGTGACCGTCGTTGGTCGACCTACCGCGTTGCACGTACAAGCGCTCTCTAGGCTTGTCCTATAAGACACATGGTCCAGAGAATGAGTCATAATAGAAATACCGCCTAATAGGGCGGTATTTCTATTATGACTTTTACGAGCGAAAATTGTGTCCTATAGGACAAATTATCTTCAATTATAAAAGACTTGCAAATGCAATAAGGGACATATTTAGGACACCTTCACCGGAGCGGCATTTTCTCTAATATCCAATTGCAGAGCCATTTAATTGTCACAAAATTCTGTTTCATTTGTTGACTTAGTGTCGCAATTGTAATAAGATTGCGTTACGCTCATTCATCTCCAGGCCCTCGGGCCGGAGTGAGCGTGCCCCTAATTCAAAGCACACATACACACACCAAGTGAGTATTATGCGTGCCACTGAGTCTCGGGCTGGAGGCAACAGCTTTCGTGAGCAGTTTTTCGTCTTTGTATGTTTGTGCGAAAAGTTTCTGCAATGGGGGGAGTGGTGTTCGCACCGCTTGTTCCATCGAAGAAAGCGAAGCAAGTCGTCTGTTAGTAATGAATAGAGAGGGGCGAGCAGCCACTCAAACTTCTTACAAGACATTGCTGGTAGATGATTGGTGCGTACGCAAAATTTAGGAACGCTTGCGGATCCTAGCGGAGTGTACGGGCCTGCTGTGTATTGTCACTTCTTGCGGAGGGGATAGTATGCACAAACTTCAAACCGTGATTTATTAAACTTTTACTATTAAGGTAATCGTTTGAGCGTATCAGTGTCAAAGCTGATACAAAATTTATTTCGTCGAGCGAGGGCACGACATACGAATGTTTCATTCGTATAGCGTCCGAGCGAAAACGGAACAAGTTTCATTATTTCATTTCAATTCACTATGACGAATAAGAAAATCGTCGGTCTTGCTCTCGCAGCAGTGTTGCTCCCAGCAGTAGCTTCAGCAGCTACGATCGAGGAGCTCCAGGCGCAAATCAATGCGCTTATGGCACAGCTCTCAGCAGCAAAGCCGGCAACAACAGCATCTTGCTCAGTTGTCCTTTCAAAGACACTCAAGATGGGTATGTCAGACGCAGAAGTTATGGACCTCCAGAAGGCCCTCAACTCAGACGTTGCAACTCAGGTTGCAGCATCAGGCGTTGGTTCAAAGGGTAACGAGACTTCATACTTTGGTGCAGCAACCAAGGCCGCTGTCGTTAAGTTCCAGAACAAGTACGCATCAGAGGTTCTTGCTCCAGCAGGTCTCTCAACAGGTACAGGTCTCGTAGGTGCAGCAACACGCGCAAAGATCAATGCTCTTTGCTCAGCTACAGTTACGACTCCAACCACAACAACA